>JAUVEQ010000184.1 GCA_030594725.1 Methanobacteriota archaeon | reverse complement strand
GTGGTCTTCCCAACCCGCCGGAGGCCAGTGACCAGGACGACGTCTCTCGTGTCGATCAACGACATCAGATGTCTCTGGTAGCGATGACGGGGGATAGCCTCGGTGTGGAAATCCTCTGTCCACCAGGGATTGAACCTGTGTAACAACTTGTCCATGTGTGCACCTATATCTTTCATTCTTTATAAAGGTGTCCATGTATAGATTGACACTATTTCCTAAAAGCGTCCATCTATGGGTTGACACTGTGGTGGTAGTGGAAATGACTGGCTAACGTGATGGGTACGCGACAATGGTCGTTGTCGAGTACTCGTCAACGATCCCTTCGTTGTGATGCAATAACCGCTGCGGAAATCACTGCGATCAGGAGCATCACGAGATTGAACCCTGGGCTCTCCTCCTCCTTCTTCGTGATGATGACGACGAACTCTTCCTCGACGGATGCATCACCATCGGACACGGTGACCTTGATCGTCCGGGTACCGGGTTCCATCTCCGCATAATCCAAGGTGTCGCCGGTCCCTATGGCAACCCCATCCAGTTTCCAGGTCACGGTAAGGTCGTCCCCATCCGGATCATCAGCGCTCACGGACAAGGGGACTGCCTCTCCTTCCTTGAACTGTGTACCGTTCTCTGGCGAGATGGAATTGATGAAGGGGACATCGTTGACGCCGACCACGGTGAACCTTACCAAGATCCTATCGAAAAGCCCCTCACTGTCCTCTGCTGTAATGTTGACCCACCAATCGCCGACATCGGACTGAGCAGGTCGGAAGGCGATGGTGCCGCCTCCGGATGATATGTCGAACAGGTCAGTGTCGTCCGACCACATTGGGAATATATCCTCCTCGTCACGGCCTTCGAGCGTGAGCTGGAACAGCTCATCCTCCAGCACCTCTATTGGAAGGTCGAGCTCGGAGGTGATCTCAGGAGGGTCGTTGACGCCTGCGACGTCCACCCTGAATACGCGGGTGTCGTACTCCCCATGAGGGTCGTAGACAGTTATGGTGACGAAGTACGGCCCAAGATCCTCGTTGGTCGGTGTCCCGGAGAGGACGCCTGTGCTCCTGTCGAAGGAGAGCCACTCACCAGGGTACACAGCCCTCCATGTGAGGACGTCGCCCACGTCCGGGTCCGTCGCGGAGTACTCGACCCGGTACTCCGAGTCCTCCTCTGCCGAAGTCACGTCCTCGGTTATGATCGAAGGAGGGTCGTTGACGTTCTGAACCCTTAGGTCGAGGTGGATGGTCGCATTGAGGCCATACGAGTCAGTCGCGGCAACCTCCAACCGAACCGAGCCGACGTCATCGTTGGAGGGCGTGCCATGGACGGTCCCTGTCATGGCGTCCATCACCAGCCACCCGATATCGCTCACCAGGGTCCAGGTGACGGAATCGCCCCTGTCCTGGTCGGTGTGGTCGAAGGTGAACGAGTAGGGCACTTCCTCGGTGGCATCAGGCAGATGCTCCGTGATGATGACGGGCGCGTCGCCGACATTGAGGACCTCGATCGTGAACTCAACACGCCCCACACCGCCGTTCCCATCGTCTACCGAGACATTGACCCACCACGGTCCCACCTCCTCGTTCGAGGGGGTGCCTTGGACCTCACCGGTGGCCGTGTCAATGCCGAGCCATGAGGCATTGCCGTAGTATTGCCATGTGATATCGCCCTGTCCGTCGTCGGTGGAATCGAAGTCGTAGTACCATCGCACCTCCTCGGTCGCCGTCGCGGGAGGATCACCGATCACCTCAACTGGCACGTTCACGACCGTGATGTTCATTCGGGCGGTATCGACGAGATCATGGTCGTCATAGACGTGGACCTCGACGTATCCGGTTCCAACGTCCCCGTTGGTGGGGGTTCCACTTATCGTCAGGTTACCCACGTCCCAGTTCAACCAGGAGAGGTTCGTTCCATAACCCCAAGAGAGGGCGACGCCCTCTGACAAGGCGAACGTGTAACTGAATGCTGCATCCTCGTCGGTGTACACCTGGGACGGATCGTCGGCCCACAAAGGCCTGGTCGTGACCCGAAGGGAATCCTTCTTGTTGAGATCTAGGTTCGATGTCACGGTGACCGTCTCCCCAACGCTGGTACCGATCCACTGGTTCCCCTCGTGGGACAGATGCGAGAGTCTGAAGGTACCCTCGAAGGTGCCGGAATCGAAGTCCGTCTCCAGCAGTCGCAACTCGATCCCGATGGATGATGACTGGCTGCTGGTCACAGTGACTTCCGTCAGGCCCTTCCGGTCGGGGTCGCTATCGGTCCCGTTGACGCGGATGAGGATGGTATCGTTGATGTACGCCGTCTCGGTCGGCCTGGTGTGGGTTCCGTTGGTGAAATATAGGTCCACCGATGTGATGTCAGTGGGGGGCGTGTTGCGGTCGGGGAATATGAGATACGTCTGGCCCGCTTGCCGTCCGCCATCTGAGTTCTGGTGTGACCCTATGAGTATATCGTCAAAGCCGTCCCCGTTCACGTCCCCAGCACCAGAGAGGCTGTATCCAGAGTAGTCCTTCCAGCCCTCGCCCCAGAACGATATGGGTGCATCGGCTATGTCCATGTCCATTGACCATCCCGTTGGCTTTCCAAAGTACAGGTACGTCTGGCCCGCATCAACGGCAGCATCGTCATCACGACTCGCACCGATGATGAAGTCATCGTAACCGTCACCGTTCACATCGCCCACATCGGCGACCCCCACACCTGACCCATCGAGCTCGTCCTCACCCAAGAACGAAGCCGCTGCGGTCGAGAGGTCCGTGTCCATGGCCCAGCCCGTGCTCTTTCCCAGGACCAGATAGGTCTGGCCTGCTCCATTCGCACCAGCGTCACTACCCGTCGCCCCGATGAGAATGTCATCGAAGCCATCCCCGTTGACATCACCTGCCCCAGATGTTGAGGCACCAGAGTGGTCCCACCCTCTCTCGCCCAAGAAGGATGCATCCGCTTCCGACAGGGACGTGTCCATGGCCCAGCCCGTGGCCTTGCCCAAGATCAGATAGGTCTGGCCAGCATCATCATGAGCCTCGTCGTTCTGGCTCGTGCCTATGAGAAAATCATCATAGCCGTCCCCATTCACATCCCCAGCTGCCGATATTACGTCGCCTGAGTTCTCAAACGCGGCCTCGCCCCTGAAGGATGCGTCCGCCGTGGAGAGGGACGTGTCCATCCTCCAACCAGAGGCTTTTCCCAGTATCAGATAGGTCTCACCGACGCCGAAATAGGGCGCGCTTATGAGGAGGTCATTGAAGCCATCCCCGTTGACGTCCCCAGCACCAGAGACCTCGGCACCTGCGTGATCGTACCAGGTCTCGCCCCAGAACGATGCATCCGATCCGGACAGGTTTGTGTACATGCTCCAACCCCTCGCCTTTCCAAGTATCAGATACGCCTCACCGGCATCAGGACCAAGACTGGACGACCCGGAGGCTCCGATGAGGATGTCATCATATCCGTCCTTGTTCACGTCCCCGGCGCCGGCCACGCAGTTACCCGCATAAGCCCCAGCCATCTCTCCGTAGAAGGATGCGTCCGCCGCAGAGAGGTTGGTGTCCATCGACCAGCCCGACTTCTTCCCGAATATCAGATACGCGTGGCCAGCGTTCTCGCCACCGTAATCATCTCCTGATGTCCCGATCACGATGTCATCGTACCCGTCCCGGTTCACGTCCCCGACCCCCGCGACGCTGGAACCAGAATAGTCGCGCTCGCTATCGCCCCAGAACGACGCGTTCACATCACCGAGGCTCATGTCTGGCGTCACATCGAGCCCGTCGCTGGGGGTTGCGAGGAGCAACAGTTGCGCTGAGAGGAGCACGGCCATGAGATATACTAACGGTTTCATTGAACGGGACATCAAACCCCTCTGATTCATTCAAAGATATGTATCTTGGTATTAAAACTTGCCTTGATGACTGGCCATCATATGAAGTGGATACTGGTTGGTGCGAATAAAAGGACCAACCATTCGATTTTGTGGTTTGCGTGATGATGGGAGCAAGAGCCCACTCGGACCAAACACGGTAGTACTCGACAAGTATCGCTCTGCCGAACATTCGGTGGAAGTACTGGAATCCGTACGTCGCGTGCAAAATTGCAGCGCACGTTTCGATGTATATCATGACGCACGTCGCAAGTTATTTTCGCCTCGAAAAAAGAGGCACTGGCTCACATTGTTTCGCACGCCACAAGCTTCCTTGCGACGAACGCACGGTACAAGTACTGGGGTTTCATACTTGAAAAGTCCGAGGCCCCCGAGCATCACGCCGTCGCGATGATGTGGCGGAGGCCTCTTCAACGAAGCCCCCCTCGAGGCCGCGGGCTGCTGCCTCGAGCTCCCCCTCATCTCCGTGCGGATCGGTTCGACCTCGGGGCTCTGGACTGTACAGTGACCTGCCCTACCAATAAGGAGGTCCGTACACTTAACTTTGATGAGCAAGGTGCGGGAAACGTGGGAAACTGGAGCCCCCTCTCGTCCCAGACCCTGGTGCCCTTGCCGATCTTGCCCATCTCACTCAACCCTCATACGGATTACCATTTGTCTAGTATCGATCCCGGCGCAGGGGACCGCGGGTGCGGTTCCCGAGCATCATCATTTATTGTCCGGTACTCCACCATTTATCTTCATTTCCAAGGAAAAATAATATGCTGGCTAACATTAATACGTACTTGACAACACCTCTTGTCAGATGACTCAAAGGCTCTCCGGCCTGCGGGACAGGTGGTAACATCGAACGCGTTCTCACTTTCGCCCATCCCATGAGAACATATATAAACGTCCAATATACTATACGTTTACCCATAGAAAACGTCTACCGTGGTATGTATGTTCGCCGATGCTTTGAATTTCTGGAATCCCTGGTGGAGGGGCGAAACGGGCTCCCTAGAGGGGCTGGTGGACCGTCCCTGCCTTCAGGAGGTGAGACCGTGGTTCGAGAGGAAGGAGGTACTCGCCGTAACGGGGGTCCGGAGGTCCGGCAAGACCTCCCTCATGTACTTGCTCATCAGGGGATGCCTGGAGGACACGCAGGCGGACAATGTGCTGTACGTCAACTTCGAGGACCTGGCCCTGGAGGAGGCCACGGTCAGACACGTTATCGAGGAGCACGAGCGGCTCATGGCACCAGAGGGCATGAGGTACGTCTTCCTGGACGAGGTCCAGCGTAAGCCAGGATGGGAGCGGGAGGTCAAGCGGTACTACGACGGCTCCTCTAACATCAAGTTCGTTGTGTCAGGCTCGAACAGCTCACTGCTCATGACAGAGTACTCCACCTACCTCACGGGCCGTGACATCGCCTACGAGATGTTCCCCCTTTCCTTCAGTGAGTTCGTTCAAGTCAATGGGATATCCATAGAGAGGGAGCTGGACGTGATCGCTAACAGGCTGAGGCTCCAGGGCCTGCTGGACGAGTACATCCGGCACGGCGGGTTCCCCGAGGTTGTGTTGACCGGGGACGAGATGACGAAGGTTCGGTTGCTGAAGGGTTATGCGTCGGCGATAATCTCCCGGGACGTCATCGGGCGTCACCAGGTCCGGGAGAAGGGGAAGCTGGAGAGACTGGCGGCGTTCTTGGCGACGAATACGTCCAAGGACACGAGCGCCAGGTCCCTGGGCAAGGTGTTGAAGCTCAACACGGCCACGGTCGATGATTACCTGGACCACTTCCGGGACGCTTACCTGTTCCTACCCGTCCACCACTTCGACTACTCCCTCAAGACCCAGTACGTCCACCCCAGGAAGGTCTATTGCATCGACACTGGCCTCCGCAACGCGATGAGCTTCCGGTTCTCCGAGGACATAGGGCGGTTGATGGAGAACCTGGTCTTCCTCCGGCTCATGCGTGCCGGGGATATCTACTACTGGAAGGACGACAAGGGCGAGGTCGACTTCGTGGTCAAGGAGGGGGTCGAGGTAACTCGCCTCGTGCAGTCGTGTTACGACCTCTCCGAGGCTAAGACCAGGAGGCGCGAGGAGGGTGCGTTGCTCCGCGGGATGAAGCATTTCGGGTTGGAGAGGGGCACCATCGTCACCTGGGACGAGGAGGGCGAGGAGAGTATGGAGGGCAAGGTCATCGTGTATCGGCCCCTATGGAGATGGCTGGTGGAGGACGACCCCGCGCCATGAGCCTCGCGGAGGGGAAGGATGGGTGGGGTAGTTCTTCCTGGCTCACCTTGTCATGCACCCTACAATGTAGATTGATGGGTTCCAATCCTGGCCCAGGGGACCTCG
>JAUVEQ010000253.1 GCA_030594725.1 Methanobacteriota archaeon | reverse complement strand
AGCTTGGGATCGACCGCAAGACCGTGAGCTATCACATCGCCATGCTGATCAAGGAGGACAAGCTGGAGGACCAACGGGAGGGTAGGTTCACGGTCTACCGGATCAACGGCACTAGATGAGGACCACCTCAACCCCGGGGGGACCTCGCCGGACCCGGCAGGGTCCGCAGGTACCGAGAACAAGATGAAGAGGTCTTGAAAGGTCACCACAATCGTGAGCCGACCGATACCGCTACTTTTTTCTATTTTGGCTCACAATGTAACTAAGGGGCAGCATGGGGATGACCGCTTCGCACAACAGTCTCAGGAGAACGATGGCGATAGCGGTCGCGATGTCCATCGTCATGGGCGCCACGCCCTTCCTGGTCCTCCTGCCCACGGAGGCCGCGCCCAACCCCATACCAATCGTAAGTGTGAGCCTCTACCCGTCGCAACAGAGGGCGGAAGTGACCAACGAGGAGGGCGGAGTGGTACACTTCGGGGGCAACCTCACCGTTGACCAGATGGACTGGATCACCACCGTTGTGACGCTGACCGCGTCCATCAGCGAAGACTGGGATCTCGCCATCTCACCCGAATCCTTTACTTTCCAAAAGTCAGGGACCGTGAAGTTCACCGTATCAGTGGGCGTGCCCGCAGGGACGAACAGCACCGAGTTGGGGGGGGGCCTGGTCGTGACCGCTTCGGCCAAGGTGCCCATCCTAGCCCCGATAATCTCCACGGCCTCCGCCGTTGTGACGGTGCGCAACAGCAGTCCCGTCCCCGTATGGGACCTTCGGATCACATCGCCCTTGCAGGGAGCCGTCGTCGGTGGAGATTCGGTAACGGTCCGTGGCACGGTCACCTTCTCGGGAGGGACCGTCAACTTCGTCGAGGCACGCTACTGCGACGGGCCATGGGTCACCGCCGATGGCACCACGGACTGGAGCGTCGAGCTGGATTGCAGCAACTTCGTGGACGGCCCCCACACCATCACCACCCGTGCCAAGGCGGAGGGCTCCACATCCAAGCCGGTGTACGTCAATGTGACCCAGGACAGCGCGGCCGCCGCTCCGGCCTCCGGCAACCCGTCAGGGCCCACTGGTCCAGGGACGGCCGGGGATGAGGCCTCCCCGTACTTCATGCCCCTGCTGCTCATCGTGGCACTAGTGACCTGTATTGGAGGGGCATACCTCTACATCAGGCATAGGCGGACCTCCACCGGGCGTCCCGACCTCATGATCCACAACCTGTGACCGGCCGGCCCCTGGCAGTCCTCACACCGTCTTGACCTCTATCGACTTGCTGGCCTCGCTCTGGCCAGCGTCGGTCATTGACTGCACCGCGTAGTTGTACGTCACGCCCGCCTCGATGGCCGTGTCCTCGTACTCCAGCACGTTGGCCACCTCTGCCAACTCCTCCATGTTGCCCCCGGCGCCCCACCTCAATATCTTGTACTTGCTGATCTGGGCCGCGTCGTCGGACAGGGGCTCTCGCCAGTTGATCTTGATCTTCTCGTCCTCGTAGAACCCGTTGAGGTAGATGGGTCTGCCGGGGGGGTTGCCCATGGCATGGCCCACGGTGCTGGGCACCGCCGTCCCCTCCGGGGGAGGTTGCTGGTAGTCGGCCGGGGGCGGCGGGAGGTCCTTGATGGGAGCGTCCGCGATGACGATCGGAGGCTGCTGCTGCATGTCGTAGTGCTCGACGGGGGGATAGGCGTTCTGCTGGGGTGCTGGCTGCGCCTGTGTGGCCTTCTTCTCCTTCTTGGGCTTGGGGGGCTTGGGAGGCTTGGGCTCCCCGCCCCTACCCCTCGTGGTAATGACGGCGATGGCGAGGATCACAAGGACTCCGATGCAGGCCACGACGATGAGGATCAACCAGGACGAGTTCACAATGGAGGACTCGGTCTTGATCGCCACCGCGTAGTTCAGCGAGTCATCCTCGGGGTGGAACCCGTACGAGTCGGTGCAGTTGATGCTGAAGTAGAAGGGATACACCTGTCCCCCCTGGGTGCTCGCGCTGCACTTCATCGGTATCTCGATGACCCGCTCCTCCCCCGGGGTGATGGCGCCCAGGTAGATGGGCAGCGCCTCGGGCTCGGGGGTCGAGACCGCATCCTCCACGCCGGATGACACGCCCTCCTTCTCGGTGACCTTGGGCGGCACCGAGAGCACGGCGCCCCAGGCGGTGTCGTCCCCCACGTTGGTCACCGTGAGCTTGAGGGTGAAGTCGTCACCGGGCTTGACCTCGGAGGGGCTCACGTCGGTTATCTTGAGCCGCGGGCCGATGCCCCGCAGGGTGATCCGGGCCTCCAGGTCCGTGCTGAACACCCGACCAGTGTCCGAGTTGATACCGGTCATGGTCACGGGCACGAGGTAGACACCGGGCTCCGTCCCGGGCTTGATGGACAGGTGCGCCACCACGCTGGTGGTCCTGTCGGCCCAGAGGGATCCCGATATCATGATGTCCTCGGAGAGCGGGTCGTCCGAGTCGATGGGGTTCAAGAAGGGCGACTCATCGGTGTTGGTCTCCATCTGGAGCACCACGTTGTCGTAGTCGATGTTGCCGTAGTTCTCCACGTAGAGGTACATCCAGTTGTCGTACAGCTGGCCACCCAGGTCCAGCACGGTGCTGCTGTGCACCCGGACCTCGGCGCTCTCGTCGATGACCTGGAGGTTCCCGTACATCCCCTCCACGGTGCTGTAGTCGGGGTTCAGGTAGACGTTGCTCGAGTCGATGTTGACCACTGGGTAGTAGCCCTGGGTGCCGCTCGTCCACCATGTGTACACGTTGCGGTAGGTCTCGTAGACGGGGTCGTAGAAGTAACCCGAGAAGTCCATGAGGATCTTGTGCTTGCCCTCGGGGATGAAGGTGTCCACGACCACGGAGAACTCGGAGGTGGTCGACTCGCTGATCCGCAGGTCGCCGATGTCCACCCTGGAGTAGCTCACCGTGCTGGAACCCTCGTAGTGGTCCGAGGCGGTGAAGATGAACGCGGTGCTCACGGAGTTGATCCAGGCCTTGCCCTCGTAGAGGTCCACGTTCCCGGTGTTCTTGATGTTGATGTTCAAGGTGGTCGCCGTCGTGCCCTGGACGAACTCGTCGATCTCCATCGTTGCGGTCAGCATGGGCAGCGCGTTGACGTGGAACCCGACCTCGCCCTTCTCGGCGATGTTGAGGCCGTAGGTGTTCTCGTACTCCAGGCGGTAGGTGCCTATGTAACCGTCCTGGTTCGGCCGGAGCCCCTCGTCCACCGATATGGAGAATGGAACGTACCAGTCGTAGTAAGAGCTCCCCGAGCGGAAGGCGGAGATGGTCTGACTGGACGAACCGAACCAGGAGAAGCCGGAGGGCGCCGTCAGGTACAGGCGGGCGTCCTTCAGGGTCGAGAACACGTCCACGTGGACGTCGATCCCCTTCTTCTTGTCCCCGGGGTACAGGTTGTAGATGTCGTCCAATGAGGCCCGCGGTGAGATGTCGAAGTGGATGTAACCGTAGAAGCTGGCCCTCTGACCGTCGGAGGTGTAGTAGCTCATCCTCACCGTGAGGTTGTAGAACATCGGCTTGGCATCCGCCTTGACGTCGAACTGGAACCCAGAGAAGGAGTAGGGGTAGCCACCGTCGTAGAGTGTGGCGTTATCGTTCACCTCCCGGGTCTCCCACAGGGCGATGGGCGACTCGACGGTCGTGCCGTCGGCGTCCCGCACTGCCTGGTCGATGCTCAGGTTGCAGTTGCGGATCGGGTCGTCGTCGGTGTACGCGTCGTTGTCGTCGTTCATCATCCTTATGTAGAAGTTGATGTTCTTGTCACCCACGTAGATGGCCTGGTAGTCCAGGCTCTCGTAGTAGATGTAGATCCCCCGTTCGTCGGGACCCGTCTGGATGGTCGCTCCCGCCAGCGGCGGCACCATGACGAAGGCGGTTGCTATGAGCAGTACGACTAACGCTAGCGTTGACACCATAGAAGCTCTTTTACCCCACATGTTCGAAACCCCCCCTATGAATAGGAAGTGTGGGTTTTGAATAGTGCTCATTTTATTTGAATTTTTGTTATATCGATAGAATTATGGCGGTTCTTGCGGCATCTGGCCATGACTCCGTACGGACGACAATAACGACAGATCCCCTACCCGTCCTCTTCCGACCCCTCGAGCACCGCTAGGAACCCCGCCGCCTCATCGTCCCGGCCCGCGTCCCGGTAGTCCCGGACGATCCGGTCCTTGACGTCGTCGTAGCACCTCAGGCAGAACGCGATGTCATCCCCCGCCATCCGCTCCTCCGCGACGAACTGGCGCATGGCCGCGTCCGCGAACAGCACGTGGGACCCGGGTATGGTCGTCCCGTGCTCACGAACGCATTCGGTGTGCATGATCCGGTTGCACCCCAGGCAGGTGATGGTCACCTGGCCATCCCGCATGGTCCCCTTCATGGGGAACTTCTGGCGCTTGTCCCGGTAGACCGTCTTGAAGGCGATCTTCTCCCCGCAGAACGTGCACTCCGCCATGTTGATCGGAGAATCAAAGGCATATCGGTGATATCAATGTTGCTGCCGCGAGAAGGTCCGCTCACGACCCGGACCAGACTGAACGACCTGGAGGATGGACGGACACCTCATCAGTCCTCGAGGCTCAACCCGTAGCGGGTCTCGTAATCCCGGACCAGGTGCTCCAGCTCGCTCTGCCGCGTGTTGTCCAGCGTCAGCAGGAAGAAGGTCTCGCGCCTGTCTGAT
>JAUVEQ010000403.1 GCA_030594725.1 Methanobacteriota archaeon | reverse complement strand
GTATGATGCCCTCGGTGCTCTTGTCATCGCCCTTCTCGCCAAGGTCGTCTATGCATTCCAACACCTTGATGTATCCCAGGACCTCTTTCTTGTCCTTCTCCCATGAGGGCACCTCCTCGCCGCGCAGCAACCTGCTGACCTCCTCCAAGGTGAGCCTGTTCCCCTCGATGCTGGTAGAGTGGTGCGCCATCTTCAAGATCGCCTCTTTCCTCAGCTTGATCTCCCACTTGGGCAGGAGGGGCGCATTCAGAACGATCTCCCGAGACGCGGATATCTCTGCTATGTGGTTGAGGATCTTGGGTGTGATGGTGAAGTTGGGTTGGTACATTTCTAGACACTCTGGGTTTTTGGTCTTTCCACGATCTTCCTAGAGGGAAGTGTGAGTCTCGATAACATTTTCTCGTAATAGAAAGGTTCCAGAGGATTTCGGACAACTCCGATCCCTTGACGTATCCGATCACCTTCCGAGCACCATTGACATCTTGACTACTTAATCCCTACTCTTTTCCTCCCCATCACCCCCTCCAGTCATCGGTTCGGCCCGACAGGGCCATCTGACGCGAGCCCTGTCGGTCCATCACCTTGCCGTCGTGGGCCCCGGGGGGGCTGGCCGGAATTAGAATCATCATGACTGAACAGCTCGACCAAGACGATACTTGGGCCTGATCCTCAAGACCTAATCGAGACAATCAGACTCGCCCTTGCGCCTCATCATGCTCGATGCAACCCCGACGAGCATCGCCAGCAGCACGAACACCCCTCCCAACGCGGGGCTCTCCTCCTCCTTCGTGATGACGACCGTGAACTCCTCGTCGACCGATGCCACTCCATCGGACACGGTCACCTTTATCGTACGGGTCCCCGGCGTCAGCTTCTTGTAATCCAGGGTATCCCCGCTTCCGATGGTGACGCCGTCGGAGGTCCAGGTCACCGTCAGGTCGTCCCCGTCCTCGTCAGTGGCCTCCACGGCGAAGGGGACCATCTTGCCTTCCTTGTACTTGGAACCATTCTCCGGCGAGAGGGACAAGATGATGGGTTCGTCGTTGACGTTCAGCACGGCGAATCTGATCAAGACCACATCCGTGAGGCCCTCGCTATCCTCGGCCGTGATGTTGACCCACCACTCACCCACCTCAGACTGTGTGGGAAGGAAGCTGATGGTCCCGTCCGTTGGGGAGATGTCGAACAGGTCCGTGTCGTCCGACCAGATCAGATCGTCACCCTCCTCGTCCTCCCCCATGAGGTCGATCGTATAGGTCTCGTCCTCAAGCACCTCTATCAAGGGAGGCAGGTCAGATACTATCTCGGGTGGGTCGTTGACACCAATGACATCCAGGGTGAATGCATGGGAGGCGGTCCCCCCCTCCCCGTCGGAGACCGTTACGGTCACTAGGTGCGTGCCGATGTCATCGTTAGTCGGAGTACCGGAGAGGACGCCGGTGCTATCGTCGAAGGACAGCCAACCGGCATCGGTCTCGAGGGACCAAGTGAGAACGGCCCCGACGTCCGGGTACGTCGCCTCGTAGACGACCCGGTACTCAACGTCCTCTAAGATCGACGTCAGGTCCCCCGTTATTATCGATGGAGCGTCGTTCACGTTGAGCACCAGGAGCTTGAGGTGGGCGGTGGCGCAAAGGTCGTAAGAGTCAGTGACCCTAACGTCCACCCAGTGTTCACCCACGTCATCGTTGGAGGGCGTACCAAAGAGCACTCCCGTGGTCCCGTCGATGTCCAGCCATGGAATGTCGCTCTCCAGTGTCCAAGTGAAGATATCAGTCATATCGGGGTCGGCAAGCACTAATGTGAACGAATAAGGCACGTCCTCGGTCGCGTTCGGCAGTACCTCTGTGACTATCACGGGGATATCGGCCACGTTGAGCACTTCGACGGTGAAGTTCAAGCTGTCCCAGCCACCATTACCATCATCTACGGAGACGTTCACCCACCACGTGCCCACGTCCTCGTTGAATGGGTATCCGACGAGTTCGCCGGTCGAATAGTTGAAAATGAGCCAGGAGGCATCCGTGGCTATGTGCCAAGTGATCTCGCCCTGGCCGTCGTCTGTGGAGTTGAAATCGAAGGGCCATGGAACATCCTCTGTCGCCGTTGTGGGTGGCTCGCCGATGATCTCGGGTGGGGTGTTGGCCACGTTGATGGTCACGTTCACCTCGTCGCCGTTGCCGTAGTCGTCGGACACGTTCACGCTCACCCATCCGGAACCGACGTCGAGGTTCGTGGGGGTTCCCCAAAGGGATAGGTTGCTGACGTTCCATTCCAGCCAGGGTGCCCCGATGACGACGTCCCAGCTGCTAGCTATTCCCCCCGAGAGTGTGAATGTGTAGGTGAACGGGACGTCTTCTGTGACATTGAATTGAGAAGGTGACTCAGAGAGAACAGGCCTGGCGGTCACCATCAGGGAATCCCACTTGGAGGGGTCGACGATGGAGGTGACGGTCACCTTCTCTCCCAGGCTCGTTCCAATCCATTCGTACCCCTTGTGCGACCTTGTCATCAGGTTGAACGAGCCCTCAAAGATGCCCGTATCATCCCCCGTCTCGAAGAGGCGGAGCCTGAATCCCATGGGGGAGGTAGCATCGCTATCTACACGGACCATCGTCACATCGGCTCGGGAGGCGCTACCGCCGGTTCCGGTGACCCGCACGTAGATGGTTGCGTTCATGTACGCCGAGGATATCTCCTTGGTGTGGACATCATCGGAGTAGAGGGTGACCGAGGACACAGAGGAGAGTTTGGTGTTCGCGTCGGGGAATATCAGGTAAGCTTTTCCCTCAAATGAGATGACGGTCGTCAGGCCGGGCGCTCCGATGACGATGTC
>JAUVEQ010000188.1 GCA_030594725.1 Methanobacteriota archaeon | reverse complement strand
CAGGGCATCACGAAGTCCAGGGCGAAGTCGGACATGCTGGTCGACCAGATGCCGTATCCGGTGATGATGCCGGTGCCCAGCCCAACAAGGATGCCAACGATGGTCACGAAGAGCATCTCGGTGGAGAACACTCCGAGGATCATGCTCTTGCGGTACCCGATGGCCCGCAAGATGCCGATCTCCTGCTTGCGCTCGATGACGGACCGGACGGCCAGGACGCCCAGGGATGCCACGCCGACCACCAGGCCCAATCCCATGAACATGGTGAACATGGTGAATACCTGGTCCACGGCCCTGTTGTAGTCCTCTATAAGGTCGTCGAAGACGAAGACGTTCATCCCCACGGCGGAGAGGTCCGCCTCCAGGTCCTTGGCCACCTTGTGCTGGTCCTCGCCTTCCTTGACAGTAAGGAGGAACAGGTTGTCCCCCTGAAGAAGGGGGAAGTCGGTCCGGAGGCCATCCTTCTGGACGAACATACCCATGAAGGCGAACTCGTCCGCGATGCCGATCACGGTGTAGTTGCGGGACCCGCCCGTGCCCGAGCCATCGGACACGGAGAGGGTGGAACCGACCACGATATCGGGATAGTTGCCCATGGTCATCTTGTCGACGATGCAGACATCGGGGTCCTGGGCCACAGCGAGCCATGCATCCCTGTCACTGGCATAGTCGGAGGACCTTACGGTGAGCCCGTACTCGGTGTGAGAGGCGAAGCCCTCGTCGATGCCGTAGGTGGCGTGCCACGAGTGACCATAGATCGTGAACTCCTCTCCATCGATCATGTAGTTCCCGTAGATGTAGTGCTCTGTTACTCCGTGTGCAGCCTGGATCTTGTTGTCAAGGGTCGTGTAGTTAACCGCGGGCATCCCATCGCCGTCGCCATTGAAGGAGATGTTGTGGATGTCGTTCACGGGCATCGAGGATACGGCGACCAGGTCGTAGCCGCCCTTCTCACCTTCGGCATCCGGGTTGAAGATCGAGCCGAAGATGGAGAAGACAACCACGATGAAGATTATGAGGCCGAACATGGCGATGGTCATCGCAGTCCGGAAGCCCTTGTTGAGGGGATGGGCGATGGCGGGAGTGCCGACCGCCTTTCCCCTGGGGGTCCGGGACAGGATGGCGCTGAAGCCACCGACGATGGCCCTCGAGTTCGAGACTATCGCCAGGACGGTCCCGCCGACGAGCAACAGACCCACGACCATGGTGGCAAGCATGCCCTCGCTGTCGTCTCCAGCCTCGAGGTTGAACAGGCCCCAGATGGAGTAGGCGACGATGCCGATGCCCATCATGGAATTGGCGACCTCGGTGGAGATCCATCGCTTGAGGACCAGGCACAGGCCGATGATGATCACGGCCGGTCCCACGGCCTGGAGGATCAGAGAGCCTCCGGGGGCGAAACCGAGGAAGGTGAGGACGAGACCGAGTGCGAGGAGCGCGGTGCCCTGGTAGACGCTCTTCATCCCTCCCTTTCGCAGCCTCGGCTCCTCGATGGAGCGGATGGAGCGGACGATGTTGAGCCGGCTGACCTTCCAAGAGGAGTAGGCCACGGTGACTATGGTGATCAGAGACCCGACACAGAACGCGATGAGCACGCTGGAGTTCTTGTAGTAGAACGGGATGGTATCCACGTCCTCGATGGCGCCGAGGAACCCGTTGATGAGGGCCCAGCCGATGCCGAGCCCGATCACGGTACCAAGGGTGGCCGCTATCAAGCTGTAGATGACACCCTCGAAGGTGAAGGTGCGGACAAGGCTGCTACGCCTCATGCCGATGGCACGGGAGATGCCCAGTTCCTTCTTCCTCTCCTCGGCGAGCATGGTGAAGATGTTGATGATGAGCAGAGTGCCCGCGACAACGGTGAAGCTGGAGGCGAGCAGGAGTAGGTTTCCGATCTCGGACGATGCATCCTCGGCTGACTTGACACCATTCTGCTTCCCGGGGCTCACAGAGAACTGGTCCGCCGTCATACCGACCGCGGGGGCCACGTCGGAGAGGGTGGTCTCGAGGGCCTCGACCGCATCGTCGGAATGCTTTGCGCCCTCCACGACACCACCGTTGTTCGACACCTTGATGGCATTGATCGCGCCGGGGGCGCCGATGATCTGCTGGGCGGTATCGAGGGAGACATAGACGTTCCTCCCGTCGTTGAGGCTGGCCTTTCCCTCATCCTTCACGATGTACTTGACCGTGAGGGTGGTGAAGTGGATCTCGGAGGAGCCGTCGGCCGCTGGACCCTGGTCCGTGGGAACGGAGGTGGCGTTGGCGGGCGTGGGCGGCACGTAGAATACCATCATACTGTCGCCCACATCGAGCCTGGCGGACTTGGCCAGGGTCTCGGTCACGACCGCCTCGAAGGAACCCAGGGAGGACCCGGTCACCTCCTTGCCGGCCTTGGTCTCGAAGGTCCCGAAGTCTCGGTCCTTATCGAGGTCCACACCGTGCAGGTCGATGCCGGTCTCGGTCTGTCCGTCCGCCAGATTGTTGATCGAAGTGCCCCAGAGGACGACGACGGGAGACAGACCGTCGGTGATGGCCTGCACGCCCTCGTCGGCCGCAAGGGCCTCGTAGACGGAGAGATCGAAGGTTCCGCTTCCCTCGGCGCCGACCCACTCGTCCACCAGGTAATATTCGGTGTAGACGTCCTCTACTATCCAGTACTCCATGCTGTCCGAGGCCACGAAGGACGCGGACAGGATGGCAGTGCCAACCATGAGGCCCAGGACCACGACCGTGGTCTGGGAGCGACGCCGGAAGGCGTTGCGTAGGGACATCTTGAAGAAGACGGGCTTGCGGACCGCGAGAACGGCGATGACGCCGAGGATCGCGATCACTATCATTGCCAGGAAGAGGGCCGTGCCCCAGGACGGGTCATCAAGGATGAATTCTGCCATTACCTCACACCCCTATGTTGTATGGCTCTCTCATCACGCGACCTGGGGAGCTCCCTTCCCCAGGGCGACCTTCACCGGCTCCGCGACGGGAATGCTCGTCGACCGTCCCTTGCCGTTGTGCTCGATGGACCTGATGACGCCCTCGTCCATGTGCACGATCCTGTGGGCCATGTGACCCACGCTCTCGTCGTGGGTGACGACGATGTAGGTCTGTCCCAGTTCCTCGTTGAGGCGGCAGAGCAGTTCCATGATCTGCCGGGAGTTCTCGGAGTCCAGGTTTCCCGTGGGCTCGTCGGCCCAGATGATGGCCGGCTCGTTCACCAGAGCACGGGCGATGGTCACCCTCTGCTGCTGGCCGCCGGACAGCTCGGCGGGCTTGTGGGTCGCCCAGTCCCGTAGGCCCACCAGCTCGAGGGCCTTCAGGGCCTTCTCCCTGGCTACACGGGTCTTGACCCCCGAAACAAGCAGGGGTAGCTCCACGTTCTCCACCGCCGAAAGTACGGGCAGCAGGTTGTAGGCCTGGAAGATGAAGCCCATCCTCTTGGCCCTGTGGTCGGTCTTGTCCCGGTCGGACATACCCTCGAGGCCGGTGCCCTCGATGTATATCTCTCCCGAGTTGATCTCGTCGATGCCGGAGAGGCAGTTGAGCAGGGTGGTCTTGCCGCAACCCGAGGGTCCCATGATGGCGATCATCTCGCCCTCCTCCACCGTGAGGTCGAGGCCCCGCAGGGCCTTGACCACCACGTCTCCGGTATCGTAGTCCTTCACTACGTTCAGCGCTTCCACTATAGGCATTTGTATCGACCTCCCATCAATGTTGACGGGATTTCTAATTCCTTCAAGCCGAATCGTCCTATATAAAACCAATAGGAAGAAACCTTCGAACGAAAGGGTAGCCAAGCTTATATTCGATGGACAACCACGACGGAGCCGATATATACAGCCAGGTACATGTTGACCTCACTGGTATCATGCACTGGTCGCGAAAATCCATCACATTGATGGTCACCCTGTTATTGCTCGGGCCCGCGACGGCCTCGACCCTCGGGAACGGAGACGCGGAACCCCTCGCCGACGAGTCGACGCGATTCACGGACGTCACCCGTGAGGCAGGGTTCCCGAACGACCTCGCGAGGACCCGGGTGGCATGGGGAGACTACGACGGCGACGGATGGGAGGACCTGCTCCTGGACGGACGCATGCTGTGGCGGAACGACAAGGACGGCACATTCACCGATGTGACGTCCGCGGCGGGGATCACCGGTGTCGCCAGCCACGGCGGCGTGTGGGCCGACTATGACAATGACGGCGACCAGGACTTCTATGCCAACGTGCGCAGCAGGACGGCCAGGGACGCCCTCTGGCGCAACGACGGCGACGGCACATTCACCGACGTGAGCAACCAGGCGGGGGACATCTACGATTTCCTGCCGACGGAGGGCGTCGCATGGGGCGATTACGACAACGACGGCTTCGTGGACCTGTACGTGGCCAACTACGAGACGGCCTCCGTCGATCCCGACGCGGAGCTGGGCATCGGAACCCCCGACGCGTTGTACAGGAACATCGGCGACGGCACCTTCGAGGAGGTCTCCTCCAGGGCGGGCGTGGAGCTGGACGGTGATGAACTGTGTGGCAGGGGCGTCGTGTGGTGCGACTACGACGACGACTCCGACTACGACATCTACGTCAGCAACTACCGCCTGGACCCGAACCTGCTCTGGCGGAACGACGGGGACGGCACCTTCACCAACGTGGCCGCGGAGGCCCGGGTCGAGGGTTACTCCAACAACGACCCACTGGGAGGTCCCAGGTTCGGCCACACGATCGGTTCCGACTTCGGGGACTACGACAACGATGGTGACATGGACCTCTACGTATCCAACCTGGCCCATCCCAGGTTCATAATGTTCTCCGACAAGTCGATGCTGATGAACAACCGGGGCGACGGCACCTTCGTGGACCGATGGTACGGCTCTGGCATCGACTACTGCGAGACCTCCTCGGACCCCAGCTGGGCCGACTACGACAACGACGGGGACCTGGACCTGTACTACACGGCCGTGTACGAGGGCGTCGGCTCCCGCATGTTCCGCAACGTGGAACGGGACCGCTTCGAGGACTCCACTGAAGAGAGCCGGACCGCCGTGGACAACGGATGGGGCACCGGGTGGTGCGACTACGACCATGATGGTGACCTGGACCTGGCAGTGGGGTCGCAGACCGAGTTCCGGCTCTTCGAGAACGGGGGTAACGAGAACCACTGGCTACAGGTCATGCTCGAGGGCACCTGGTCCAACTCCCTGGCCATCGGGGCAAGGGTCAAGGTGACCGCCGGTACCCTCGAGATGGTCCGGGACGTCAAGGGCGGCCGAGGGACCACCTCCCAGGACATGTTCACCTGCCACTTCGGCCTCGATGATCACGACGGCGATGTGGAGGTGGCGGTGAGATGGCCGGGGGTGGCCAGCTACACCTTCGTTGGAGAGTACTCGGTGGACCAGAGGGTCCTGGTCTCCGAGGGTGACATCGACATCGACGCATCCATCGCCCTCCAGGTGGACCCCGACTCGCCCCGGGTGGGGGAGGCCGTGGACCTTGTGGCCATAGTGAGGAACGAGGGGGTCACGACCATCGATTCGGTCGAGGTGACCTTCACCGTGCAGGGTGTGGGACCCGTGGGCGAGAGCATCCGGGTCGGCCCCATCGCCCCGGGCGAATCCGTATCCCCAGGAACGATCTGGCAACCCTTGGCGGAAGGCGTGTTCACGATAGTGGCCCAGATCACCGATGTGGTGCCCTTCGATACGAACGGTGATAACGACGTGTCCATTGTCGTGGTGACCGTCCGCATCACCAACACAGAGCCCATCGCACGCCTCAGGGTCGATCCGACGGAGGCGCCACCGGGCCTCGATATAACATTCGACGGCTCGGAGTCCTCCGACGACTCGAGCGTCGGCAGGTACCTGTTCGAGTTCGACGACGGCACGACCAACGATTGGATCACGACACCGGTGACGACCCATTCCTACGCCATCGAGGGCGAGTACCTGGTCAGCCTCACGGTGGAGGACTGGGACGGCCTCAGGTCCACGAACTTCGCCACCATGCTCATCACCATCACCTCCAAGGGCTTCCGACCCACTGCCGACATCATCACCATCCTCCCGAGCCCCGCCCGGCTCGGTGGGACCGTCACTCTGCACGGACGCGGCACGGCCGTGG
>JAUVEQ010000033.1 GCA_030594725.1 Methanobacteriota archaeon | reverse complement strand
ACGGGCCACTCCTGGAACTCGAGCATCGACGGCCACATCGGCGACCAGGCCCTCGTCACGACAACCCAGCTCTCCCTGGGCGAGCACACCATCTTCTACAAGGTCCAAGACGACCTGGGACTGTGGTCGGACCCCGTTACCACACTCCTTCTCGTCACGGCCCCCGAGGGAAGATGGACCGTTCGCATCGATGAGCCCAGTGAGGGAGCCAACCCGTTCTCGGACCACCTCACGGTCCGAGGCACGGCCATGTACACGACCGCACCCGTCGTCTCGGTTGAGGTGCGTGTCGACAACGAGGCCTGGGAGGAGGCGGACGGGACCGAGGACTGGACGTACAGGCTGGACCTCATGGGGCTGGAGGACGGTCCTCACACGATACGCGTGAGAGCATCCTCCCTCGATTCTGCGTCGGAACCCGTCATGGTCAACATCACCCTGGGTGAGATCCAGGACCCATCATCCTTCGACTACATGGAATGGCTTGTCTCCTGGCAGGGGATGATCTTCGTGTTCGGCATCGTGGCCCTGATCCTTGCCAACGTGTGGGTCTCGCGAAGGCGGAAACGCACCCCGATCCCTTAACGGATGCTAACACGGGTCTCGCTGTTGACCTGGTCCACGACCTCCGCGATCTCGAAGGGGAAGAACTCCGGGTCGAACCGGGTGTAGTACTCGATTATCTCCCGACGGTCCATGCTGTACTGCTGGCCCATGAACATGATGGAAGCGACCATGTGAAGGCGGCGGCGGTCCTCCATCAGGCGGTCGATGAACGCCTTGAGGCCCACCAGCTGCTCCTCCGCCTCCGGGCGCAGCTTCAGCTGACGGGTCCTGCGTTCGAACGTCCCTCGGCGCTGCTGCAGCTGGACGATGTCCGGCACCAGCTCGTTGCAGAAGGGACCCTTGAGGGAGTACGAGAACCGGTAGTCCAGGGGAAGTCCCCAGGCCTGGGATATGTAGACCATGTCCTGAAGCGTCCTGCGGCTCAGGGCATCGCCTGCCAGGAGTGACGCCTCCAGACGTGACAGGACTATGTACAACAGGTCAAGACGGTCTATGGCCATTGGGACCACCAGGCACAAAGGACTGGCGATTATATCAACGTTTTCGAACCCGATGAGGAAGGCTCACTTGCCCTTGGACTTCCCTTTCCCCTTCCCCTTCGCGGCCTTCTTTGCCTTGACCTCGGTGGGCACGAGACGCTCGAGCTCGTCGTTCTCGATCAGCTTCATGAGCTGCTCCTTCAAGATGAACTTCTGGACCTTGCCACGGCCCGAGTAGGGCAGGTCGTGACCGATGACGACGTACCTGGGGACCTTGGACGAGGCGATGGTGCCGTACCCGTGGTCCACCACTTCCTGGGGTGTGAGCGTGTGGCCAGGGTTGACGTGGATCGCGGCGGCGGGGACCTCGCCCGCGTCCTTGTCGTCCACACCCACGATGGAGATGTCCATGATGGCAGGATGCTCTATATAGAAGGCCTCCACCTCCGGCGGATACACGTTGATACCGCTGACTATGAGCATGTCCTTCTTCCGGCCCACGATTGCGTAGAACCCCTCCTCGTCCATCATGCCAAGGTCGCCGGTGTAGAGCCAGCCCTTCCTGTCGATGGTCGTGTCCGTGGCCTCGGGGTTCTTGAAGTATCCCTTCATGATGTTGACCCCGCGGGCCACGATCTCACCCACCTCTCCCTGTGGGACCTTCTTGTTATCCTCGTCCATGATGTGGGCCTCGAGGCCTGGCAGGGGGCGGCCAACGGTGGTGAGGCGCTTCTCCAGGGGGTCGTCGAGGCGGTTGGCGGTGATGATGGGCCCGGCCTCGGTCTCGCCGTAGGCGTTTGACAGGTTGCACCCCATCTTCGCCATCACGTCCTCCATCACCTCCCGGGGGCAGGGTGCGCCGGCAACGATGCCGGTGCGCAGGGTGTCGGTATCGTAGTCCCGGTGCTCCAGCACGTTCAGCATGCGGATGAACATGGTGGGGACACCGTGGCAGATGGTGATGCCCTCCTGTTCGATGATCTGCAGGGATTCCTCCGGGTCGAAGCCGATGGTGGGCACCATAGTGGCGGCATTGACGGCGGCCAGGGTGATGCCCAGGATGGAACCGAAGGCATGGGAGAAGGGCACCGGTATTAAGATGCGATCGTCCCTGGTGATGCGAAGGACCAGGTCGACCTCGATGGCGTTGGAGGTGATGTTCCGATGCGTGAGCATCGCGCCCTTGGGCTTTCCCGTGGTGCCCGAGGTGTAGAGGATGAAGGCCACGTCGTCCACGCCCTTCTCCCTGATGGCGGTCTGGAAGGTGATGGAATCCTTCCAGTCCCGCCCCCACTGGAGCAGGCTCTGGTAGGGGGTCAGGTCCTTGCGCGCGGGGGGGATCTTGCCCACCACGATGACGTGCTCCAGGTTGGGCAGGCGAGAGCTGATCTGGTCGATCATTGGAATGAAGTCGATGCCCTCCCGCTCCTCGGAGGTGATGACCGCCACCGACTCCGAGTGGCCCAGGATGAACTCAGCCTCGGAGGGCTTGTACCAGGTGTCCATCGGTACGACCACTGCACCTATCTTCGCAACGGCGAACCAGGCGGTGACCCACTCGTAGAGGTTGTGCATCCAGATGCCGACCTTGTCGTCCCTCTTGACGCCCAGCTTCAGGATGCCAGCGGCCAGCCTGTTGGCCTCCTCGTTCAGGTCGAAGTAGCTGTAGCGTCGGACGCCGATCACAACCGCCTCCTTGGTGGGGAACACCATGGCGTCTCGCTCAAGAAGGTCGGAGATGGTCAGATTGTAATCCTTGTATGCCATGCGGTCGCCTCCCGTTCCCGATGGTCCGCCCTCGGGAGCATGGTTATTCCCCGGGAGGGTAATAAGCTATATCCCATCCCTCTCGTATTCCCATACAGGAACGAGAGGATGGACCATGGCTGATATCGAGTACCGTACCCTCCTTCCCGAAGAGGTCGATAGGGCCGAGGAGATAGACCGGACCGAGGTGATCGACCATATATACTACCTGAGGGAGGGCCAGCTGGTGCTGGAGGAGGAGCACTGGGAGGTGAGGGGATGGCCCCCCGAGGAGATGGTGTCGATCGAGGACCGTCTCCGCGAATGCATGGACCGCGGTGGAATGGGATATGGTGCCTTCGATGGTGACGTGCTGGTCGGCATCGCGGTCCTGGACGGCAAGTGGATCGGTTCCGCGGGCAAGACGCTGCAGATGTACTTCCTCCACGTGAGCCATTGCTACCGTGAGATGGGCATAGGGACCCACTTGACGGGCCTTGTAATGGAGAGGGCCAGGGAGATGGGCGCAGAGCGGGCGTACATATCGGGCCTTCCATCCCTGAACACCATAAGCTTCTATCAGGGGATCGGCTTCGACCTGGCCAGTGAGGTCGACCCTGAGCTCTACGAGCAGGAGCCAGAGGACATCCACATGACCATGGACCTCTAGGGTCCTCGGGGACCCGGGTCAACCCCGGGGCGATGGCCTAGGCCCAACGCATCTCATCCTCTTCCAGATGATCCGCATTGCCCTCGGTCCACTCTTCCATTATCTGGTTCACGGTGGTGGATGCCTTGATGTGGCCGACCCTCTTCAGAGAATAGGTCGCCTTCAGCATATCACGCACCTCTCCTGTGCAGTTGGCCAGCCTGAAGAGTATCTCCTTGTTAAGGAGGGCGGTGTCCAGTTCTCCCAGCATGTCCGCTGCGGTGACATCGAGCATCGGGGACGTCTCCATGTCAAGGATGACCAGCTCGACGAATCTCTCCTCCTCCACCTTGTCCAGTATCTTGTGCTTGATGGTGTGGGAGTTGGCGAAGACGAGAGGAGCGTCGAACCGCACGATGAGCACGGCGGGATAGAGGATGAACACTTCGTTCCGGGCAACGTCCTTGAAGTCGTCCGTATCCGGGATGCGACCGAGGATGCTCATGTGGGGTGCCGAGATCCTGTAGAGGATGTAGATGAAGGAGATGACGACGCCCACGAGCAATCCCTCGAGGACACCGACCACCAGGACGCCCGCGAAGGATGCCATGGCCACTATGAAGGCGTTCTTGCTCACCATCCTGATGCGGTGGAGCTCCTTGAAATCGACCAGCTTGTAGACCGCCATTATGATCAGCCCGGCCAGGATGACCACGGGCATGTTGTAGAACACACCGGTGAACCCGGCCACCACTATCAACAGTATCAGGGCGGACATCAGGCCGACCAGCTGTGTCTTGCCCCCTATGCGGTCGTTGAGGAAGGACCTGGAGAAGCTCCCCGAGACCGGGAAGCCCTGGAGGAAACCGGAGAATATGTTGGCGGCGCCGAGGGCCACCATCTCCTGGTCAGGGTCCATCTTGTAAGAGTGACGGGTCTCCAGAGACCTGCCGATGCTGGTGGTCTCCACGAAGGATAGGATGACCAGGCCGATGGCCAGGGGAAGGAGGTTGCCGATGTCATCGATCGAAACGGCCGGAATTGTCGGTGAGGGAATACCCCGGGGGATATCACCGATTATCTCCACACCTTTGGAGGCCAGATCCGAGAAGATCATTATAAAGATAGCGATGATGACGACGATCAAGGTATTGGGTGACCTCGAGAACCTCCAGTCCAGTACGAACAACAGGCCCATCAGGGCCAAACCGAGCCCCAGGGTGTAGAAATTGGTGTCCCCCAGCTGTCCAAGCAGGTCGAAGAGCCTGGTGAAGAAGTCGCCCTGGGTGCTCGCAACCCCGAAAAGCTTTGGGAGCTGCGACACGATGATGGTGAGCCCCATGCCCGCCAGGAAGCCCTTGAAGACCGGAACGGGTATGAGGTTCACGAGGAAACCCAGCTTGATCGCCCTCGCGATGAGGAAGATGACACCAGTGAGGATGGCGGCCATCGAGGCCATGGCCAGGTACTTGGCAGGGTCGTCCTCGTAGGGTCCTACAAGGACTATGAGAACGCTGGCGACCAGGATGGCCTGGGACGCGCTGGGGCCCGCGATCATCCTCTTGATGGTGCCGAAGAAGAAGTATCCGATCCCGGCACCGATGCCGGCGTAGAGGCCGTACTGGGGAGGGAGCCCAGCCAGCTGCGAGAACGCCATCAGGTTCGGGATGGAGAAGGCGGCGATGGTGATGGCCGCCAAGAGGTCGTTTCGGAACCAGGGCTTCTCGTACTGGGGAAGCCATGTCAGTACAGGCAGGAACCTGGCAAGGTCCCTGTCCTTCTTCGGTTCGCTCTCGTCGGTCATGCGCCTCTAGTACCAGCAAACGCCATTAGGGCCCTTTTAAGATATGGGTCGGAATGAGTGTCGCTGTATTGTACGGCCCACAAGACGTTCGCCACCGTAGCTAATCGATGGTGTCCGGTTTCAGGCAACTGAGTGGCTGGTATTCGAGGTCCACCCTATGTGTCCTTTGGCTTTGGTATCGGGATGATGTACCATGATATGGCGGCAATTTCATTCGGAAGATCGCGACAAGGTCTGCATGACGTTGGATGGAGCCCTACCGAAACGAAGCTCTTGTGCCATCACATTCATTGGCTTATCGACGTGGGTGAAGAAGGCCTTGTAGCCCTCGCACAGGTAGTTCATGTCCGGTCCGCCATCATCTTGCTCCACCAGACGGTTCCTGGGGCAACCACCCTGGCAAGCGAAGCGGACGATGCAATCCGTGCATGCGTCAGGCAACCGGTCCATCTTGGCCAGGCCGAAAGCCCTTTGCTCCGCGGAGTCCACCAGCTGCTCCAAGGGGGTCTCCATGATGTTGCCCAGCAGGTGTCCTGGCTCGACGTAGTGGTCGCAAGAGTAAAGGTCACCGTTGTGCTCTAGGGCCAGGGCGTTCCCGCACGTGGGCGCCATCGTGCATATCGCGCCGGGTTGTCCGACCCATGCGGCCAGGGTCAGGTCGAACATCTGGACGAACGTCTCGCCTACATCGTTCATCACCCACTCGTCGAATATCGCCGTGTAGAACTCACCGAACTGCTTTCCGGTCACCGACCTGGGGGAGACCTCGTGCCCTTCCTGGTAGCCAGTCTCGTTGACGCGCTCGACGATGGGGATGAACTGGATGAACTGGGCACCCACCTCATCCCTGAAGAAGCGGTAGACGTCCAGGGGGTGGTCGGCGTTGGCGGCGTGGATGGTTGCCAGGACGTTGTAGTCCACCTCGTGCTCCTGGAGAAGCCTCAACCCTTCCATGACCCGATCGTGGGTCCCCCTGCCCTGGGGGTCGACCCTGTACGCGTCGTGCATCTCCTTCGGACCGTCGATGCTGATGCCTACGAGGATGCCGTTGTCCCGGAGGAACTCGCACCACTCGGCGTCCAACGTAGTGCCGTTGGTCTGGATGGTGTGCTCCACCGTCATGGTCGGTCGCTTGTACCTCTCCACCAGCTCGACGGCCCGACGGAAGAAGTCGATCCCCATCAGCGTGGGCTCACCGCCCTGCCAGGCAACGGTGACGTGCGGTATCTGCTGAGCCTCGATGTACTGGCGAAGGAAGGACTCCTGGACCTCGTCGGTCATCCGGAACTTACTGCCTTCGTACAGGCGCTCCTTGGGGAGGTAGAAGCAGTATTGGCACGCCAGGTTGCAGATGGCCCCTACGGGCTTCGCCATCACATGGAAGGCACGTGGTGTCCTTAGGTTGGCCATAGGTACTTTGCTCCCTCGTTGCCACCCTTGATGGCCGACCCACAATATATGTCCTGGGGTGTTGGATTACTACCGCGCTATTCCTCTTCATCCTTGCCCATCGTCTCCTTGGCGGAATCCAGGGCCTTCCATATCGACGCCCCTATGATGTCCTCGGCGGGGAAGACGTTCTCTGGGCCCATGATTTCGAGGAGACCAGTGCGTTCCAGCCTCTCCATGATCCTCTCCTCCACGTTGCAGAGGATCACGCGGTTGCCCAACGCCGTCATCTCTTGGTGCACGCGCTTGAACAACTCGACCAAATCCGAGCTTATCGAGTCACCGCCGTAGATGCTTATGATGAGGGTGGCATTGGTCGTTCTTCTCCAGTCAGGCAGCTCATCCTCCATGGTGTGGATAGCTGCGAAGTACCTCGTCCCCTGCTGCTGTATTATGGTGATCTCATTTGACGGTAGCTCCTTCGGCACAGGGCGGACGCGGAACTGTCTGTCCTCCAGGGGTTCTAGTACGATCAGCTGGGCATCCTTCGCTGAGAAGTAGACGTAGAGGGCGATGGAGAGTATGATACCCAGAAAGATCCCTACCTCCAACGAGTATCCGATGGATACCACGAAGGTGGCGAGCATGGAGATGCTGTAAGCCTTCGACGTCTCCCACGCCTCCATCATCCTCGGGACCTCCTTTACGAGGATAACGAAGCCGATGAATATCAGCAGACCAGCCAGGCCGGCCATCGGGATGAACTCGAACACCGGTCCGAAGAGGGCCACCGCCAGGATCACTATGGCCCCTGCCAAGACGCCACCGAACCTCGACATCGACCCGGCGTCCTTGTTGACCTCCGTCAAGGATATCGAGCCGCCACCTGGCAGGGCCGCGATGAAACAACCCGCTATGTTCCCCAAGCCCTGGGCGCTGAAGTCCTGAGATTGGGCCGACTTGCTCTTGTCAGGATTCTTGAACATGGCTCTTACGCCCGCGCTCTCTACCAGCGCGATGATTGCGATCGCAATGGCGGCCGGAAATAGGTCGGGCATCAGCCCAGGGTCCGGTGTGACCAGGCCAGGAAGCTCGGCCGGGATCTCAGAGAAGTCCCCCACGATCAGAACGGAGCCCTGGTGGAAGGCGGCTACTAATATCGTCACAGCCCCGATGACGACGATGTCCGCGTACCTCTTGAAGGTCGTCCGCTTCAGGAACGCCAGCGATGCAATCGTGAGGAAGCCTGTGGCCGCCGTCGCGGGGTCCCATTGCCACGGACTGAAGATGATGATGATGCCCTCGACGATCCTCCCGGAGACGTGGACCCCCACCTCGAGGTGCTCGTGGTATCCGACCAATTCACCGATATGACCGAAGATGATGATGACTGCCACGGCGGCGATGAAGCCCGCCATCACGTCATGTGAGATGAACCGGATCAACCTGCCCAGATTCAGCACACCCAGTGCGAACTGCACCAACCCTACCATCAATGTGAGGCTGGCGATACCGACGGCGATGTCCTCGCCCAGCAGCCCCAGGTTGTCGACCACGATAAGGGCGACGGCATTGGTGAGGGTGACTATCATGAGCTGGGTGCTGGCGAAGAGGGACCCGACGATGACCGTCAGCATGCCGGCGTAGAGGCCGTAGATCGGGTCCACGCCGGCTATCAGCGCGTACGCCATTCCCTCGGGTATGCAGACCATAGCCGCTGTGATGCCGCCAGCCATGTCGCGGGTGAGGTTCTTCTTCTCCGGCTTCGGTATCTCCATACCAAGTCATCCTTCGGTACCATCTGACCGTCCTTTGGAAGGCAGAAATGTGACCCTGAGGCAGATGGATACTATCCCCTTGCTCTCGCTCCCATGGCCCGCCAGGTCCGGGTGGGGGGATTTGGGTAGAGGATATTTCTACGTTTCCCTTGAACGATAATGCACATCGTATTCGATACCAATCATTGGGAGTGCATTTCTTCGAAAGCGGTATGGAATCGGTCGACGGAAAACAATATATATAGACCACCGTGGTTCCTGGTTGGGGAGGATATTGAATGGATTGGGATACTATTGTTGATGGAATCCTAGTAATCGCGTACCTGTCGACGGTCATAATGATCGTCTGCAGCATGGCCTCGATGGGACTGAGCCTAACTATCAAGCAGATAGCCACACCGCTGAAGAACTGGAAGCTGGTGATCTTGGCCCTGGTGGCATCCTTCGTCATCGTCCCGTTAGTGGCGTACGTCCTGGTATGGCTCCTACCCCTCGAGGAGGGTTATGCCAATGCGGTGTACATCTTTGCCTTCGCTGCCGGCGCTCCATTTATACCTGCACTGGCAAAGGCTGCCAAGGGCGACGCGGCATTCTCGGTGGGCTTGACAGTACTCTTGATGGTGGTAACGATATTCCTCCTACCGATCATCTTGCCCTTTGTCATCGAGGGTGCCACTATCAATGCAATGGACCTCGCTGGCGCTCTGATCGTCCTCATGCTCATTCCGTTGGGCATCGCCCTCTGGGTCCGTAGCAAGTGGGAAGCCGTCGCGATTAAGTGGGCACCCCACATCGGTAAGGTATCGAGCATAACCCTCATCATACTGATCGTCACCTTCCTCATAGCCTACATCGAATCCCTCATTGATGTCCTGGGATCGACCGCGATCCTATGTGCGATCGTCTTCTATCCCATCATCTTCTTTATTGGATACGTCTTGGGAGGCTCCAAGCCCGAGATAAGGAGCGTCATGGGCATGGCCACGGCGCAACGCAACGTCGGGGCGGGAACTGCGGTCGCTGCCGTGAACTTCGCGGACACGCCGGACGTGATGGTGATGATCATCGTGATGGGCATGGTCGGGCTTGTGATCCTGTTCGGCATCGCCGGTCGCCTCGCTGCCGCTGCTGGTGGCGTGGAAGAGGAGGCTCCGGCTCCGACCGAGAGCGGTGACGAATAGACCACCGAGAAGGAGCTGAGTGGTGCCCTTCGGGCTTTAGCGGAAGTCGTGCCGTAATGCGAATCACATTAGGCCCAGCCTGAGGGCTCTCAGCAAATCAAAGGAATAAAATAGGAAAGGGGCGGAGCCTGAAGGCTCCCCCCGATCCATGCGTTCGGGTCTCTACGGTCCAGAGGACGACCTTCTCATCGGTCCTCTGTTTCCTTCGGACCTAGTCCAGGAGGTTGACGAGGCTGTCGGCGACGTTGAACTCGACATACTGCGACTTGATCTTGCCATCCTTCATGTGGTACCAGACCAAGCCCGAGATCTCGATCTCCTCGTGGGACGCTGGCATGCCGTAGTAGTCATTGTCGTGGGTTCCCGTGATGACTGCGCGCTGTACGACGTCATCGCCATCCGCGATGGTCTCCTGGATTTCTATATCCATGTCCGTAAAGTACTCCCGGAATGCATCCAGGCGCTCTCGGTTCACGACGCAATCGTCGTCCATGTACTCCTCCGCCTTCGCGATATCGTTCGCGTTTAGGTACTTCATGTACTCGGTCACAATGTGCACGTTGTCGTATTCATCCGTGGTTTCGATTACATCCATCTCTTCTTCCATCTAATCATCTCCCTCGCAGCGTACTCGTTACACGCATATCCATATTTGGGATTTCCGCAACGTGGATACTTCGTATTAATAATATTCCCCCAACATGACCGGGTCCTGTGGGGATTTCCAATCCGCCCCCGAATCCGTTGGAAACTACATATTGGTATCACATAATTACTAATAAGTCGTAGCATTATGTCTCGTTGCCTCTCAATTCGGGAGGGGGGAAGCGATAATTGGACCATAGGCTTTGTTCTGAACTTTCGAGCCCGAAGCGATCGCGGGGTACGAGAAGAGCTGGATCAAGACCATATCCGATGAGGGCTGGTTCACGCTTCCCAGGCTCTTGACTCCACCGTAACCGATCCTTGTCAAGACATGGAAATGGAACGATATCGAGATAGTTGAGAAAAAGGGAGGGGAAGAAATGGCACAGAAACCAGAAATAATCGGACGGGAGATCTTGCCGATCCCAGACATTCCGTCCAAGGGAAAGATGGCGATGGACGCACGCAAGGCGAAGTTCCCCGCCATCGAACCGCTGCGACCGCCCGAGGGCGCGCCCAACGTGGTCATCGTCCTCATCGACGACATGGGCTTCGGCGCGCCAAGCGTCGTAGGCGGTCCTTGCGACATGCCCGCCATGCAGCAGATCGCCGATGACGGCCTGCTATACAACCGCTTCCACACCACGGCGCTCTGCTCGCCGTCGCGCCAGGCGCTGATGACCGGGCGCAACCACCACTCGGCTGGCATGGGTTGCGTGGCCGAAATCGCCACCGGCGCACCGGGCAACGACAGCGTGCGTCCCAACTCCGTGGCCACCATCGCCGAGATGCTACGGCTCAATGGCTACTGCACCGGCGCGGTGGGCAAGATGCACCAGACCCCGGTGTGGGAGGTCAGCATGTCTGGACCCTTTGACCGCTGGCCCACCGGCGACGGCTTCGAGATGTTCTTCGGCTTCGTGGGGGGCGAGACCAACCAGTGGGCACCGGGCCTATTCCAAGGCACCTCGTCGGTCGAGCCCTGGGGCACTGCTGAGGAGGGCTACCACATCTCCGAGGACATCGTGGACAAGGCCATCGCCTGGATACGCGGCACCCATGTAATGACCCCGGACAAGCCCTTCTTCCTCTACTGCTCGTTCGGTGCAACCCACGCCCCGCACCACGTTCCGAAGGAATACATCGAAAAGTACAAGGGCAAGTTCGACAAGGGATGGGACGCCACGCGCGATGAGATTCTTGCCAACATGAAGGCGAAGGGCGCAGTACCGCAGGAGACCGATCTGACCGCCCGACCCGAAGGGGTGCTCCCCTGGGATGAGCTGAACGAGACCCAGAGAACGGTCTACACCCGCCTGATGGAATGCTATGCAGCCTTCGCCGAGCACACCGACGTCCAGGTGAAACGGCTGATCGAGACCCTCAAGGATCTCGGGGTATATGATGACACCCTGTTCATCTATATCGCAGGGGACAACGGCGCCAGCGCCGAGGGCGGTCTGGACGGGACCTTCAACGAGATGCTTCCGCTCAACGCAATTACTGTCGCGCTGGAGGATGTAATCCCGCGGCTGGACGACCTGGGCGGCCCGAGGTCCTTCAACCACTACCCGGTCGGCTGGGCTCACGCCATGAACACACCCTACCAGTGGACCAAGCAGGTCGCCTCGCACTGGGGCGGCACCCGCACCTCCACGGCCGTGAGTTGGCCCAACGGCATCAAGGCCAGGGGTGAGATCCGGCAGCAGTTCCACCACGTCATCGACGTGGTGCCGACCATCCTCGAAGCTGCTGGCTTGCCGCAACCCTACATGGTCAACGGAATAGCCCAGAAGCCCATCGAAGGAGTCAGCATGGTCTACTCCTTCGACGACCCAGACGCCAAGGACAGCCATGTGACACAGTACTTCGAGATGTTCGGCAACCGCGGCATCTACCACGAGGGCTGGTCGGCTGTAACGAAGCACCGCACGCCATGGATTACCGGCCAGGTCCAGCTACCACCGTTTCATGAAGACGAGTGGGAGCTGTACGACAACACTAAGGACTGGAGCCAGGCCCACGACCTCTCGAAAGAGATGCCCGACAAGCTGCGCGAGCTGCAGGAGCTGTTCATAATCGAAGCCAGCAAATACAACGTCTTCCCCCTCGACGACCGCGCCGGTGAGCGCTTCAACCCAGCCATCGCGGGACGACCGGATCTGCCTAGAGGGCGCACGTCAATGACCTTCTTTCAGGGAATGACGCACCTGATGGAGAACACCGTGCTGAACGTTAAGAACCGTTCACACACCATCACGGCCGAGGTCGAGATCCCCGAAGGGGGCGCCACCGGCGTGATCATCGCCCAGGGAGGCCGGTTCGCCGGCTGGGCCCTGTATGTCAAGGACGGGGCAGTCAAGTACTGTCATAACTTCTTTGACCTTGAATACTTCTACGTGGGGGGCGAAGAGAAGCTGCCCACAGGCAAAGTCAACATCCGCTATCACTTCGACTTCGATGGCGGCAAACCAGGTGCCGGAGGTATGGGGACGCTACACGTCAACGAGAAGGTGGTCGCCCAGGGGCGCATCGGCAGGACCGTGCCCTTCTTTTTCTCCGCCGACGAGGCGCTCGACGTAGGTGGGGACCTGGCAACGCCGGTCACCGACGACTATCCCGAGGGCGTGAGAAACAAGTTCAGCGGCAAGATCAAATCGGTGCGCATCGACCTTGAGGAGGACGACGTAAGCCACATGGAACCGGACGAACTGAAGTACCACCGGATCCTTGCGAAGCAGTAACATCTGTCATGACTGACGGTCCGTTGAATAATATTGATTCGGTATTTGTTTAGCACGACGTACCGTCGCACTGAACTTGGGGGCTCGTTGTCCCCCTCAAGGGCGCAATACCAGGCGCCCCGGTGATGGCCATATAGGCCAACCCCCTACTGCCTAAGTTCACAGCACCATTGAGATCGGCATTGTACTCCCCGCAGGACGAACATACGAAG
>JAUVEQ010000082.1 GCA_030594725.1 Methanobacteriota archaeon | reverse complement strand
CAACCCCGTACGATGATGGGCGCCACCGGTAAAAAGGATTGCATTTCCGCTGGCCACGGGGCCTAGGCCATCAGGGCCAGGCGGAAGAGCAGGACCACGATGAATGCCACGCCGATGAGGCTCCCGAGGACCAAGAGGTTGCGGACGGTCCGCGTCATCTCCGGGGCGACCTCTCCCGCATGGGCCCTCTCGAACATGGGGCCGAACACGAGAAGGCCCATCATCATGGCGAAGACGAACCCCAGGACCAGGTTGTCGAAGACTATCGCCCACACGATCCACGTGCCCATGCCTATGGCCATCCCGGTCACGTAGCCCGTGCCCCTGGGCATGGCCATCTCGACCGAGCCTCTGCTAGTGTCCACTGCAACACCACCGACCTGTACCGAACTGGAGTGGGGGCCTCACGAAGAGGGTCTGTCCCGTCCCAGGTCCAACCATCCCCGGACTCGTTATATCCCTTTTTTGGTGATGGATGTGACTCTGCATCGGTTGGGAGCGGAGTAGAAAACCATATAGCTCAGGCATTCCCATTACCGTGCGTGAGGCAAGTGGACATCGGGGGCAACCTGTTCCACCACGGGGACTGCGTCGAGGGCGCCCGCCGACACCTGCCCGACGGCTCCGTCGACCTCATCGTCACGGACCCGCCCTACGGCATCCGGGGCGACAAGCTCCACAAGCACTACAACAGGTCCGAGGACTTCGTTGTGGACGGCTACGTGGAGGTCCCGGCGGAGGAGTACGGGGAGTTCACCCACGCCTGGGTCGCCGAGGCCGCCCGGGCCCTCCGGCCCAACGGCAGCATCTACATCGTGTCCGGCTACACCAACCTATACCACATACTGGACGCCCTCCGGGCCACCGACCTTCGGGAGGTCAACCACATCGTGTGGAGGTACAACTTCGGCGTCCACACGAGGAGGAAGTACATCTCCTCCCACTACCACATCCTCTACTACGAGAGGCCTGGCCCGGGGAGCAGGACCTTCAATGCCAACGTCCGGTTCGGACCCCAGGAGAGGGACGGCGAGGGTGGTTCCCTCGACTACCAGGACCGGGAGGACGTGTGGGTCATCAACCGGGAGTACAAGCCCGGCCGGAGGAAGAACAAGAACGAGCTCCCGACCCGGCTGCTGGTCAAGATGGTGCAGTACTCCTCGAAAGTGGGCGACGTGGTGTGCGACCTGTTCATGGGGGGCTTCTCCACTGCCCGGGTGGCCGTGGGTCTGGACCGGAGGTTCGTGGGCTTCGAGGTGTCCGAGGCGATCTTCGCGGAGGGCGTCCGGAGGATGGAGGGGGTCGAGCCCGGGCACCTGCTGGAGGAGCTCCGGGTCCCGGAGGGTGACAGGCTATTCAATCAAGGCAAGAGCTGGACCGATGAGGAGGTCCAGCGATTGCTGGAACGCTATGACGGTCTCAGGGCCCAGGGTCGGACGAAGGCCTCCGCCATTCAGGAACTGACGGGGGAGTTCGGCCGGGGCAGGTTCGCCATCGCCAACGTGCTCCGGGACCATGGTCACTAGACAGCTCTGGATCAGGGGTTACGGGGTCCCTGCTGCCTGTACCTCTCCTGCTCGCGCATCATCGCCCAGCCCAGCAGACCGACGAACACGGCCACCGCGATGAGCCCCACCACCAGGTAGCCCCACCAGGGGAACTCCCAGGGCGGCACGTCGTCCAGGGTCGGGTCGACGGTCACGTTCCACACGTGGCCGGCGTAGCCTCCCCGCCCGTCGGAGATCATCACGTAGAAGGTGTAGTTGCCGTGGACCTCCTCGGGGTCGAAGATGAAGGTGGGCCCGGAGGCGCCCTCCACGTAGGTCCCGTTCATGTACCAGGTGTACGTGAGGTTGTCCAGGTCCGGGTCGATGGCGATGACCTCCAGGGTCAGGGGCTTGACGCCGCTTATGTTCCTGTCGTGATCGGGATCGCCGCCCTCGACGATGGGCGCGCGGTTGGTGTCGTAGATCACCAGGGTCCAGATGTACCAGTTCCCGTCCTCGCCGTCGCTGACGCTCACGTTGATCTTGTGCTCGCCCGCGGACTCGTAGCCGTAGCGATAGGTGTAGGTGGTCTCGTTCTCGTCCAGCTGGAGGACGTCGTCGATGCGCCACTCGTAGGTCACCTCCTCCCCCTCGGGGTCGGTGGCCGTGAGGCTGAAATCGACGCTGCCATTGTCCTCCTCCCAGTAGTACTGGTTCCAGGAGGGGTAGACCGAGTCGATGGTGGGCGGCAGGTTGACGTCGAGGACGGTGATGAGCCAGCCGACGCTGGTCACGTTCACCGAGTCGCTCACCTCCACCCGCACCCTGTGGGCGCCGGCCGAGTCGTGGTCGTAGCGGAAGGTGTAGGTCGACCGGGACTCGCCGTACTGGACGTAGTCGTTGAGGTACCACTGGTAGCTGAGGTAGTCCCCGTCCGGGTCCCACGCCTCCACCGAGAGGTAGAGGTAGCCGTAGTACGTCTCCTCCACCGTCACCTCCTCGCCCGGTTCCCGGGAGAGGATGGTCGGGGGCCTGTCCACGTCGAGGACCCGCAGCGTCCAGGACACGGTCACGGAGTCCATGTCGTCGGTGACCGTGACGGAGATCACGTGGTCCCCGGCGGAGCTGTGGTCGAAGGAGAAGGTGTAGGTCTGCTCGGACCCCCTCAAGACCTCCCATGAGTCGGCGTACCAGATGAATGTGAGGCCGTCCCCGTCGGGGTCGTTGGCCTGCACCGAGAACAGTACGGTCCCGTCGGGGGTCTCGTCGACCACCCACAGGGTCTCAGGTTGGCTGTCCAGGATCTCGGGGAGCCGGTTCACGTTGACCACCTGGACGTACCAGGTGAAGGTGGTGGAGAGGCCGGGGTCCCGCACGTCCCTCACGGTGATCTCCACCTGATGGGGTCCCGCGCTCTCGAAGTCGGTCGCGTACTCGAACCAGGTCTCGTTCCAACCCGTCTCGAGGAAACCATCCAGGGCCCACTCGTAGGAGAAGCTGCTGGGGTCGGCGTAGAGGGGGGTCACGGTGAAGTTCTGGGCCACGCCCTCGTCCAGCTGGACGTTCGCGCCCTCGGGGGAGACCTCTATAGCGGGGGCCCGTCCGATCTCGTAGACGGTGATCACGCCCGCTCCGGGTATGCTGCCCGACACCGCGCCACCCAGGGTGATGGTGATGTCCGGCAGGTCGACCGAGTAGGAGGACGAGGTGGTGTAGGTGAGCCCGTACGTGCCCGCTGGCAACCCCCGGACGGAGTAGGTCCCCGCGGTGTTGGCCTTGAGCACCACGACGAACTCTGCTCCTGGGTTGATGAATGCCAGGGGCTCTATGTTGGCGTCGTCGGAGCTGGCGCCGATCCTCACGGCACCCGGTCGGACGTAGGCGAAGTACTGGCTCAGGAACTTGGTGCGCCAGGCCATGCTGACCACGGGGTCGGCGGGGTTCGTCTCGTCGATGAGGAAGTACTGTCCGCCGGTGTCACCGGGGCCGGGGCCGGCCAGGGTGTACTGGGCCCAGGACGAGCAGTTGGCCAGGGTGAGGTCGGCGTGAAGGTCCTCGTAGCCCGAGCCAATGTGCTCCAGCATCGAGGTGTTGAGGCCGTACGAGACGCGCCTGGCGTCGATGGCCTCGAGGTTGGCGTCGGTGACGCCGCCGTATCTGTGATAGGACAGCTCGGACAATGCCTCCAACGCGCCCGAGACGGTGGCCATCTGGTCGAAGTACGTGATGGCCCCGCCCATGTTGGTGTTGGAGGGGGCGATGAAACCGGGGTTGTAGCCGTGGGCCGCCAGCTTGGCCTGGGTGGCCACGATGGCGTTGCCGATGGTGTACCCGTTCCACTGGGCCACGTTGTCGGGCTCCAGCAGGACCTCCACGTAGTCTGGCACCAGGCTGTAGTTGCCATCCAGGTGGATGAAGGTGGCCAGCATCATCTCGGCGTACTCGTCGAAGTTGTCGTGGATGTAATCGGTGCCAACACCGTTCTGGCTGGTGAAGGCCACGTAGTTGAGGTTGATGAGGGGCTCGCCGCCGGTGTCCCGGACCCGGGCCATGAAGGGCAGCACGACCTTCTCGACGGTGTCGTCCAGCTCGGAGAAGTGGAAGCCAGACCACTCGATGTGGTCCGCGTCGACGTCGTCGTTGACGGTGGTGTACCGGTGTTCGCGCCAGAAGGTGTAGTTCACCACGCCGGTCTGGTACTGGGTCCAGTAGTCCTCGGGATTCTCGATCCCCGCCCTCACCTCGACGCGAAGCCTGGTGAGGCCCAGCTCCTCGACGGCCATGTCCAGCACGTCGGCGGAGTAGTTGGCGAAGTTCGGGGAACTGTCCTGGGCCATCCAGGCCGTGGCCTCCCATGACGTGATGGTCTGGAAGGTGGTGTCGGGGTCGATGGTGACATAGGCGAGGGCACGGTCCTCTGGGTCCGCGGCGCCCGCAGAGAGGGCGAGCCCCGGGATGACGAGGATAACGACCAGCATCGCCAGTGCGCATCTATTGGCCCCATTTGATTCCTTGGTATGGATTCTCATGGCCATCGGAGGTCCATGCCAGGCCACTAGATAAAGGGTTTACCCTCCCGCTCTCATTCCAAATAATGGGAATCAGGGGGTCCTGGGGACCCCTGGCACCTCATCCGTAGTACCAATCGTAGTACTCGAAGTGGACCTTGTAGGATTCCCAGCCCTCGTCGACCTCCTCGGAGACCCAGGACCACTCGTCGTGGTCGAAGCTGTGCTGTTCCAGCATGAACTCCACGGACACGGTCCCGTTGGGCATGCCGCCCGTGTCCAGACCCACCCAGTGGTAACGGCTCGTCTCGTGGTGCCGTTCGTCCAGCATCGTGAGGTGGAAGTCCAGGAAGTCCCCTGGCCTCTCCAGCCGGGCGTGCACGGTGACGTTCCCTGTGAACTCGAGCCGCAGGGCCAGCCCCCTGGCCGTCTCCACGATGGTGATCGACCCGTTGTCCGAGTCCACCTCCAGGGCTTCCTGGAGGATGGTGTTGACCGAAACGGGCAGGTACAGCACGCCCTGGACCGGTTCGGCCATGGTCACGTTGAGGGTGTACTCCAGCTCCTGGGTCCCCATCCACTCCTGGTAATCGACGTACAGCCAGGCGGAGTAGCCGACCAGGGCCACGATGAGCACGGCCATGACGATGATGACCATGGGCCGGGTGCTGCCGCCCTTTCCCTTCCTGTACTCCGCCAGGGTGGGGACCAGGAGCATGAACAGTATCGTCGAGAGGCCGACCAGCACCATCACGGTGCATACCATGTCCCCGATAACGAAGGCCACTACGTTCCACCATCCGGAAGGTGTGAAGCTCGTTTCCTACGGGATAAATGTTTCTGGCCTTACCCGCCCACCACCACCACCCCGTCGAGGACCTGCTGGACCTCCAGGGCCAGGAGATGGTTGCCAGGGGTTATCCCCCCGATCTCGACGGTGACGATGTACTGTTGCCTGCCCTTGGAGGAGCCAACGCTGACGTGCAGCCCCTCGTCCAGGCGATAGAACAGGAAGTAGGGCCATTTCGGGGCCTTGCGAAGGGGCGTGTCGGCCCGGGCGAAGGTCTCCTGGATGGTCTCGTCCAGGAGACCCGACGTCACCCATTTCAGGTGGTCGGCCTTGGCCATGAACTCGGTGAAGTTGACGTGGTAGGCCTTCGCGCGGGCCATGGGAAGGCCCATGAGGATGAAGGTGAGGCCCGAGAGGGTCGGGATGACGAATGTCAGCATGCCAGGTCCCGTGGCCAGGTACAGGATCGGGAACAGGAGGGCGAATGCGACGAGCCCGAGGACGACGAGCTTCCTTCCGGATAGCCTCCGGTCCTCGATGACGCTGCCGTCGGCGACGATCGAGCCGATCCACCTGTGTTCGAGCCTGCTCAAGGGTCCCTCTCCCCGGAGGCGGGCCCGGAGGCCCACGACCACACGGCCCCGGAACGGGAAGGGGAGGTCATTAAGTTTGGGTCCGGCCCGAGGATGCTCCGGGGAAGGGCCCATCCCGACCCCTCGCCAAGCCCTCCCGAACGGTAAGCAAATGATTAAAGAGGAGCAGGCCAATCGCTCAGGGCCATGGAGGCACGTGGATGGACGGCAAGAACGGTAGCAGGCCATGGGGGAAGCGCCTCCTCGGAGTGACATTGACGGCCCTCGTCGCCCTCATGCTCGTGGTCCCCCCTGCCTCCCATGCCTGGATCTATCCCTACGACCCCCTGGAGGAGGCCTATATGAAGGAGGTGGAGTCCTGGGCCCATCCCGACGGCGAGGGTGCCGACCTTCGCATCAACTTCTCACGTGACCACTCGATGCTGCTCCTCGTCGGTTACGGCGCTCCCGGCGAGGTCCGGGTGATGGACAGGAACATGACCACCCTGGCCGTCCTGGAGCCCCCCCACGAGGGCTTCATGGCCAAGGACGCCTCCTGGGCGATGGACGACAGCTCGGTGATGATCTGGGGCCGGGCTCCCTCCGATATCAACGACACGATGGCCATGTACGACGTGCCTTCCTTCGTGCAGAACACGACCTCTCCATGGATCGCCCTGGTGGACCTTCCCCAGATCGATTCTGTCGGCTACCACGCGTACAACGTCATCATGTCGGTTGCCGGGAGGGACGCCCACGGTACCAGCAGGCTGCTCTTCATCGAGGTGGAGCCGGCGCGCATCCATCGCAACATCGAGCACCCGGGGAACCACACCATCGTGACCGTCGGTGATGACGGGGGAATGGTCATCATTGCGGACTCGGGAGGGAACATCGACATCATCACCGGGGGGGACTGGACCGTCAACGAGCGCTTCGAGGGTGCACTTGAGGGCGGGGCCACCGCCTGGTACATACCCCGCGGAGGTCCCTGGGGCTTGGGAGGTGCCCGGGGCAGGGTCGTCGTGCAATCGGGCTTCCTGCAGGACCCAACGCCCGCCCTCACCATCGGGCCGGGGCCCATCCAGGGCTTCACCTGGACCATGGGCCGCGATCTCGATTTCATCGCCGCCATCCCCCGGCCCGGGGGTGGTTCCAGGCTCGTCGCATGGCAGGTGGCGGACGAGCTGCACACGAATGGTACGGCCGGCCCTATCTGCCACCTGGACACCACCGCCGGCGTCACCATGATGGAGCCCGAGCCCGGAGGTCGGGGCAGGGTGCTGGTGGCCTTCGATGACGGCACCCTCGGAGCCTTCCGGCTGGTCATCAGGCCCCGTCCCACGGGGATATGGCCCGGGGACCCGGACGAGCCGGACGGGAAGGGTCTGGAATCCTTCAGGAAGTGGCGCCACGAGAGCGGCGAGGGTGATTTCCTGAACATCGCGTTCAACCATCAGGGCACCCTGATCCTGCTCCGTGGCTACGCCGGCGTGTTCGACGCGAGGGTGGTGAACCGGACCATGGAGACCGTGACCGTCCTGGACCCGCCCTTCAATGAGGGTCCGCCTGCCGGGGCCGCGTGGTCCATGACGGACCGGTACCTGGTGGCCTGGGGGGAGCCCGATAGCGTCGATGGCCCTCTGACCATGGTCTACGACGTCCCATCGTTCAAGAAGAGCAAGGAACTGGACCTTGGATGGATCGGGGACCACATCCACGTCATCACGTCCATGGAGTTCATCTCCGGGGACGACATCCTGGCCGTCGGGGGCTCCGTAGCTGACGAGAACGCCATCCTGGTCTTCGACCTTGAGAAGAAGAAGGTCCTGGCAGAGCATCGCTTTCGCGGCGGCGAGCCTGTCGTCGAGTTCCACCTGGACGGCGAGGACCTCCTGGCGATAACCTTCGATGGGGTCATGAGGACCCTCTCACCCCCGGATTGGCGCATCGACCGGACGGGCATATCGATCCACGGGACCCTCAGCTCCAGCGATGCCCACGGGGACTCCGGATGGCTGGCGATAGGTGAGTACCAGAACCTCTCCATCTTCACGGGGGACCCCAGGGAGCCCATCGTCGAGATACAGGGCGACGAGGGGACCATGTACGCCGTGGCATGGACCCTGGTCGATGGCGATCTCGTGTTCGCAGTGGAGAGGCCCCACGGCGGCACCTCGATCCAGCTGTGGCAGACCCGGGACCGCCCGGGGCTCGAGGGGGTCCAGGCGATCTCGCAGATCAACACCACCAAGCTCTGCGTGTTCCTCGCCGCCGACCCGGCCAATCCCGGCCTGTTCGCGGCGGGCTTCGCCGACGGTACCTTCGCCCTCTACAGTCTCAATCTGACACCCTACCCGCCGCCCCCCGAGGAGCTGGCGGGAGAGGACATCGGCCCCATCAACGGCACCGGCAACCAGGGGAACGGCGGGATCGAGCCCCAGACCCTGGCGGACTTCGCATATATCATCGGCATCGTGGTTGTCATCGCCCTTCTCCTGGTCCTCCTGGTATGGCTCAAGAGGGGAGAGGACGAGGAGGAGGAGGACTGAACGAGGAGGATTGAACCTCCCTTCAGGTTCAACGGCGACGGCCAAGGATGGCAACGGCCCCCGCGAGGGCGAGGATCAGGATGGCGGCTCCCATGCCGGGCTCGGCGGCCTTGATATCCAGGTTCTCATCCTCGCTTAGCTGGTTGGTGGTCTCGTCCGACTCGTCGATGGCGTCATCGACGTCCACCTGGACCCATACGGTCCACTTGCCAGGGTTCTTCGCCTCCCACTCGATCGTGTATACCTTCTCCTCCCCTGGTACGAGGCCGGTGTCATCGGTGACGCTGGCATGGGTCTTGCCCTCCGATAGCACGGAGATGTCGAAGCCCACCGCGGTCTCGGTGCCGACGTTCCCCACGGTCACGACCACCTTGAGGGTCTCCCCCTCCCCGGCCACGATCTTGGCCCAATCGACCTCGAATATCTCGAGGTCCGCCTTCTGGTCCACGGTTATGGTGATGGACACGGGGGTGGACTCGAGGCCCACGGTGTCGCTGGCGGTGACGGTGAAGGTCAACTCCCCCTCGGGAACTTGAGTGAGGTCGAGCAACCATTCCCATCCTCCCCCGATCTCACCCATCGCGACCGGAGATGCATCTCCCACGGCGACCATTACGGAGTCGAGGTGCGCCTCGTCGACGGTGACCTCCAGCATGTACTGGACCGAGTGGGCGCCCCCTTCCGAGACGATGGTCACCACAGGCGGGGTGCGGTCGACATTGATCCCGACGGCGTAGGACTGGTTGTTGTTGCCCGGTAGGTCGAATGCCCAGAGCCTGATGAGGTGCTCGCCCTCGGTCAGCTGGGTGGTATCGACCACGAACTCGAAGTGGTCGTCGACGCGGGTCATGACGTTGTCCTTGGCGCCATCCC
>JAUVEQ010000265.1 GCA_030594725.1 Methanobacteriota archaeon | reverse complement strand
AGGCCTCCTCGCCCCAGGGATACCAGTTGACCGGGTTGTCGGCATGCTGGAGCAGGTAGGGGCTCTTCTCTCCGGCAAGGTGGTTCGCACCGGAGGTCCGCTTCTTCGCCCGCTTTGACATCTCGGCACTTCCATCTCTATAGGGGGCCCCGGTCCTTCTCGGGTTCCTGAGCGGGGTTGTACGAGTTGTGATGGAGCACGGTGTCCAAGGGCCGGCGCTCCCTGCCTCCGGTCTCCCGACCGATCTGCCACTCGGCGAGCCTGGGTGAGACCTCGGGGGCCAGCTTGCCGAAGACCACCAGTGTGATGGCCACGAACTCGTCGGGGATCCCCAACACCTCCTTGACGGCATCGGGGTCGTATCCCGCTATCGGGTGGGCTATCAGGTCCAATTCCGTAGCGCGGAGCATCAGGAAACCGACGGCCATGCCGGTGTCGAAGAGGAAGTAGTCCCGGTCCCCCTTGAGGGTGCAGTCGGCGTCCTTCTTGCTGAGGACGGCCGCGATCAGCGGGGAGTCCAGGGCCCATGAGTTGCCCCTCGACAGGGTCTCCTTGATGGCTGCCAGCTGCTCCTCCTCGTACACGAACACGAAGCGCCAGGACTGGTTGTTCATGCACGACGGAGCCAGGTGGGCAGCCCCCGCCAGGTCCTCGACCAGCTCCCCGGTCACCTCGAAGGGCCCCAACGATCGGAGGGCCCTTCGCTTCTCTATCGCATCCTTGACATCCATATCGATCCACCTCCCGGTATCGAAGTTGCTCTAGGGGGATATAACCCTTTCATGTGCCGGCGCACATGTGAGGGGTCCTTGGTCGGCGACGACACACGGCTCGGGGCGGGGTGCAACGTGAGGCTGCTGCGTGGGCACGGTGGCGGAGCTGGGGCCGGGGGCATTTTTTATACATGTGATTATCCTCTCTCATGTACTCGTTTATCTGAAGTAGAATCAACGGCCACCTTGATTATTAAGGAAGTATTTACAGGAAATCTTTATATAGTTTTCCTGATATTAGTTCCTATTACTATGAACGCAAGAACAAGTGTGCTGTCGTTGGTCTCTCTGAGGACGACTACGATCAGGGACATCGTCGACAGGCTCCCATATGCCCGGACCACTCTCTATGAGGCCGTCGAGGCCCTCGTCGCCGAAGGCTCATTGGTAAGGACCCGCATCGATGGCAGGGCGGCGGTATCGTTCGCATCGGGATACAGGTCCCAGAAGCTCCAGCAGCTCTACGTGAAGGCCCTCAGCCATGGTATCGACCCCGGTTTCCTGAACCGGGAGAGCACAGTCTCCGTCTGGAGGTCACTCAACTCCTCCCATACCGCTCCAGAGCTCGAGAACGAGACAGGTCTCTCCTCGAAATGGGTACGGCAGATCCTTGGTAAGATGGAGGACTGGGGTCTGGTAAACTACCTCAAGAGGAGACCGATCGTGGCCGTATTGGATGAGACCCACCCGGTCAACCAGGCCCTTCGTGAGCTATTCGAGGATCCTGAACCCGGCGAGGCGCTCCTGCTTCCCGGATCGTTCCCGTTCACCGAGGAGCTCAGGACGCCTAGAGAGGTGGAGAGGCTCCTCCTGGATTGGATGGGCGGGGGACTGCTCATCAGGAACACGGATTTCCAGATCATGGGAAAGGGAGGGATACTAACGGTCCTGGACAGTGTGCCGAGGAGGCCGACCCTCGAGGAGCTCTTCCTCAGGTTGCTGTCCAAGCCCGAGGGTGTGGAGGACATGTGTCTTAGGATCGTCTCCTCTGGCCGCCTGGACCACGATGAACTCCTCCAATTGGCAGTGGATAGAGTGATGGTCAACGTTGTTGGATGCTACCTGGAGATCATCAGGGACCTGGGTGTGAAAGTGGAGGAACACGTCATCGAGGCCTACCGGGAACGATGTGACGATCGGGTCATCATGTTCCTCGAGGAGGAGAGGGACTACGGGAAGAACGGTTGGGAGGTGCCCTACGAGGAACGGTGGGGGGTCGACCTCTACCTGGACCTGGGAGCCATTAGGCACGGGGTGAGCTCGGCATGAACATCCGACAGCTGCCCACCGTATTCAAGGAGGACATCGAGGATGCCAGCCTTTCCCTCCTCTCCGAGGTCAATGACCGACTGATCCTGATCGGTGGATGGGCCGTGAGGGCGCACCTCGGTGATAGCCACGGAAGGTTCACCCTCGATGTCGACGGGGTCTGTAGCGAGAGCGACCTCACCTCCATCCGTCAGCGGTTGATGGCCCTCGGGCTCAAGGAGGAACGGACAGATTGGGGCGTCAAGTTCTGGTCGAAATACTCTCCAAGGGAACCTGTGCCCGACCAGGTCAAGAGTACATTGAAGGCGGTCGAGCTGAGGGTGGAGATCTCGGGCCCAAAGACGAAGGATATCGATACCCATCACTACTTCGAGTTCAGCCTGACAGATTTCGACCACAAGGAGATCGCCTATCACCGAAAGGACGCGGCATTGAAGGTCAGGGTTCCACCCATCGAGACCATGGCCGCGGTCAAGCTGGGACTTCCGGTCGACTTCAAGAACAATCACGACGTCGTTGGACTTCTACAGGTCTGCGATGTCGATACGGTGGTCAAGGAGATCCTAAGGACCGACGACTGGCGTGAGATGGTGCTGAGACGATTGCCAAAGCTGATGGGCAGGATCCAGCAGCGGGGTAGACTGGAGAACGCCCTCGCCATCGAGAGCGGGATCGATGTATCCGAGCATGTCAACAAGCTGCGTACTATCGGATCGTCCTTGAGCCAATGATGTGGATCTTGACGGTCATTCGCCGTAAACTTGGTACGTGACAACTGTGCTTGAAGCGTACGGGCTCATGATGAAGGCCGAAGATCGGAGAGGGCTGCCGCGTCTGCGAGGGGGCCGTGGTCGAAGAAGCCGCCCGCCGGGGCCCCGGTTGCCACATCGGCCCCGACTGCGGCGTGGGCAGGGGGGCCAGGCGGGGGCCGGGGGTGACGGTGTTGGACAGGACCAGGTTGCCGGGCGCGGCGGCTCCAGCCACGGTGGGCGCGGGCGACGGTCGGAGGTGGCGCTGTGATCGCAGGGATGATGGTTGGCGAGGGTGCTTTCGTGGCGAGGGGCGAGCCGGGGGTATGTAACCCCTCCTGGACTTAGTGTATTATTAGTTGAATTACGATTATTATACTCATGGTTCAACAATTCGTCGACCGGCGGTGTACTACCCACAAAAAAATGAAACATTCCGACAATAATGAATCCTGCCGAATCTCCTGATTGTCGGCATCATTTCCCCAATCCCCGCCAACGATCCTTACTGACGGAGGACGGAGGCAAGGCCATACTGGTCGATATCAAGCCTCGAAAACCCAAGGTCGTGAAAGGAGATCATCATCCTGGGCCGCGACCGTCAGGACCTCCCCCGGGTCAGGGCGAGCAACCTCCCGACCGTGCTGGTCGCCAGCTCTTGGGGGATGCCGTAGCGGATCGCCGCCAGGGGTTCCGTCTCGATCCTCTCCAGAACGGTGCGCAGTACCGGATGGCCCTCCAGCTGCACCCCGATCACATCCACGTCCAGATCCAAGCCGCCCCTCTCAGGGTCGACCAGGGCCAGCACATCGGCCAGGTCCTTGATCGCCTTCGTCCGCTCCCACTCGGGGTCCGGGCTACTTCCGTTGTCCACCCGCCACTGCCGGTCCCACGCCGCCTTGAGCTTCATCACCAGGAGCATCGACCTGGAGGGGACAGGAACGGGGAGGCCCTCGACCTCCCCCGTCACAACTCCCTTCTTCAGGAAGGCCAGGTCCAGCTCGTCCACCTCACCCTCGAATGAGAGGGATGTCTCGAAGCTGACCGTATCGAGTCGGATGGCGCCCAGGGAATTGGGTCGCTCGAGCCCCCGACCGGCCATGTGCTCGGGCCCCGTCCTCACGTAACCCCTGTCCACCCTCAGGTGGTGGACGAGCCCTCGTTTCGTTCGTTGGTTCATGACCAGGTCTATGTCGATGGAGCGGCTCCACGGGTTGTAGCTGTATACCGCCCATCCGCCGATCAGGACGTAGCGCGAACGTCCGCTTTCCCTTGACCGGTCGGCGAGCCATTCCAGGATGTGACGCAGCTCCTCCAACGACAGGGCCATCAGGTCCGCGTCACCGTACTCACTTGCCAATGTGCATCACCATCTCCATCGCCAGGTCGTGGGCAGCGTGTCCGAGGCCCGCCAGGTCGAGCAACGCCAGAGCGGGTTCTACCAGGTCCAGTCCCTGGATGCGTTCGGTGCGTGAGAACGCGTCCCTGTCAGGCATGTACACGACCACGTCGATGCCTCCATCCCTGGTTTCGAGCTCCCGGACCAGGCCCCATCGGTCCCGGGGGACGTAGAGATGGACGGAATCGCCCCGCTTCAGGTAGCCGGTGTACAGGTCACCGGCCGTCCAGGCCGTGAATGCGTGGTCGATGTTCCCATCGTCGAGGACGGACTGCAGGGTCCTGGCCGCTTCCATAGCATCCCCGGCTCTCATTCTCACGGTCATCCTCCTCAGCTCCCCGAAGGGCCTCTCCCAGGCCACGCCGTTCAGGAGCTTCGCCACGTCAACGATGGTGACC
>JAUVEQ010000105.1 GCA_030594725.1 Methanobacteriota archaeon | reverse complement strand
TCCAGGAGGTTGACCATGACCCGCGCGCCAGCCTCGGTCTCCCCCCGGAGCCAGATTGTGGAGATGTTGGTGAGCAGTCCGTTCTCGGGCTCCAGTATCACCAGGGGAGGCGGTGTGGCGTCCACCTCGATGACCCTGACCACCACCAGGTGGTTGAGGGCGGCGTCGGTGAAGGTCACGCGGACCACCAGCTGCCCCTCGGGCACGTTCTCGAAGAGGTGATTGTACTCGTTGGACCCGTTGTACGGGAGTTCCACCGAGGCGTGACCCGCGATGGTGATGTTCACGCGGAAGATGCCTGAACCCGTGTCCTCGGAATAGGAGAGGACCTGGATATCGGTGATGTTGAACTTCTCGCCCTGGAGGGGCGCGTCGACCGTGCCGTACGGGACCACGGGGTCCACGAGGAGCAACAGCAGCGCGTCCTCGCCCACGTAGCTCCTGTTCAGCTCCAGGGAGGAGTTCGAGTGAAAGCTGGACAGTGAGGCGGTGACGGTGTAGGGCGACAGGACCACCGGGTCGAAGGTGTGCTCGATGTACCACTGGAGGATGGTCACGGGTCCCAGTCCGCCTTCCGCATCGGCGAACTCGTGGGCGGCCCACAGTCCGTTCGTGTCGAAGAAGGTCACGTTGGCCCCGGGCACGGGATTCCCGCTGGCGGAGCCGGTGGTGTTCGCCCACTCCACCCGGGCCTCGACCCAGAACCAGACGTAGATGTAGCCGTCGAACTCGACGATGGCCCTGTCGGGGTCCAGCTGGCAGTTGTAGGCGTCGATCCTCGAGAGCTCCGCGATCACCGTCGGGCTGGCCGTGCTGGTGATGTTGGTGTTCCTCATGGTCAGTTCCATGTACCTGAGGAAGAGGGCCACGCCGGTGCAGTCTACCTGGTTGCCGTCCATCCAGACGAGCACGTGGGTGGGGGCAGAGTCCTTGGCGGTGATGGAGATCACGTCCCCGCAGCGCGTGAACACGTTGCCGACGATGGTGGGCTGGTTCATCCGGAGGTTCTCGAAGCGCAGGGCGTATTCCGTGCAGTCCGCGAAGGTGTTGTCGCGGGCCGTCAGGTTGCCGTAGGCGATGAAGACGGGCGCCGTGGACCTGGTGACGGTGTTGTTGACGAACTCGAACCGCGCGTCATAGTCAAAGAGCAGGTCCCCGAGGGCCGGGGAATCCCTGGGGTAGTCCGTGAGGGGTCCCGCGTTGTCCCAGGCCCGGTTATCCATTATCATCACCGAGAGGCCTGAATGGTTCGCATCGGTCTGATTGAAGTAGAGTATGATGCCGTCGTTGTCGTGGATGTCGTTGTCATAGAAATCAAGGGTGGACGTCCGGGAGAACTCCGTGATCTCCGAGAGGTTGAGGAACATGCCTCGACCCCCATCTATCTCGTTACCCTCAACGGTCAGCTGGCCCCCCCACGTCACCTCAATGAACCCTTCGATGACATTCTCTGGCGCCAGCACCAGGTTGTCCTTGAAAGAGTTGTTCGAGATGCGCATATAGCAGGGGTCGCGTATTCTTATGGTTGTCCAGTACCCACCCTGGTGGAAGATCACGATGCCCAGGGTGCAGAAGTGGTCCTCGAAGGAGTTGTTCTCGATGACGACCCGGCCCACATCCGTAATGACCATGTACCCGGCCTCCCCCCAGTAGGAGTTGTTGAAGAAGATGTTGGCCGAGATGGACAGTTGTTCAAGACGGGAGATGCCGTACTCCGATCCGCTCACCGAGATCAATTGACCATCGCTGTTCTTGAAGACGTTCCTGCGAATATCTATCGTGCTGGGGAGATTGTTGGACAGGGTCCTGGATAGTTCAAGCTGGAGGAGGCCCGATGCAGCAAGATGGGCATTCGAGAAGGTGCAGTTCTCGATGACCAGGACCTCCGAGGGCCATTTCACGTTCTGTGTCTCGATGACGCTTCCCCTGACATGAAGGAAGGACGAGTTGGATAACCTCAGGTCCGAATGGAACCGGTCGAAGGCCGAGGTGAAGGCGGGTGCGGTGTCGACATGGATAAGGGACCCTCCCCCTTCGACCCACGCATCGTCCAGCACCAGGCGGGTGTCGAAGGTCGGTCGCTGCGCTCCCGAGTAGCCCGGGGAGAACGTGTACTCGAGCACCCTGATCCCGTTGGTCCGGGCGCCCGTGATGGAGAGGTCGAAGGCGTGGGGACCCTTGGTGGTGAAGGTCTCGTCCACCGCCGCGAAGACGAGGACCACCTCCTCGTATGTCTCCCTTACCACCGTGCTGTTGAGGTAGAATCCCGTCTCCGTGGTGGTCTTGTAGGTGTACACCCGGGTGATGTTCCATCCTATCGGATCCTCCAGCCCGATGCTCCTGTAGTTTTGCAGAAGGACCGCGACCACCTGGAAGCTGGTCATGACGTCCACACTGCCACCGGCGACCTCGTTATGGATAGCCAGGTCAAGCATCGGATGCACGATCGATTCGTGGAACACCACATCGGAAATGACCAGGTCCTCTCGGGTATCCACTTCCAGCATCGGCCACTGGCAGAGCATATCCAAGGAGGCCGAGCCGCCCTTCTTGACCATCGCCAGGTCCAGCCAGAGGGTACCGTTGATCGATATGTCGAGCCCCTCGATGGAGGGCGCCCCGTCCAGGACCCGCACGAGGCCAGGTGCCACCAGCTCCACATCGGCGTATCCGGTGGCCGCGGGAACGACCACCGAGCTCGACATGCGGGGTTGGAAGTCATCGGCCCGGACCATCACGTTCCGGAGGACGGTGCCGTCCGCCCCGTCGAGGAGGATGGCGGTGTCCACGGGGTCCTTGATGGTCGTGTTCGCGATCAGGACATCCATGATGGTCTTGACACGGATGCCGAGGTAGGGACCCTGCACTACCACGCCTTCCAGCTCCATCTCCCCGGTGACCAGGAACCCGAAGGCGGATCCCGTCCCCGAGGTGATGAGGGTGTCGGTGACGACCAGGCGCCCCCCGGGGGTCACGTTGATCATGTCGGCACCATCGGAGGAGGGCATGAGGCGTAAGGTGGAATCGGAGATCGTGAGCTTGGCCTTCACCACGAGATCGCCCTGGATCCTGATGTCCTCGTTGGAGACGACGGTAGCGTTAAGGACCACCCAGTCGCCACTCGCCGGTGGCTGGTCACCAGTGATGGCGGCGTCGGCGGACCCGGGTGCGAGGACGAGTGCCAGCATCGCGACGGCGAGGAGGACCCCGACCGTTGACAGGATCTTCCAGGAGGGTCCGACCTTGGCACCAAGCGGCGGACTCGCATGAGGTAGATGATTCATCTGAACAGCACCACCCGGTAGGCGTGGAATGATAATATGCGCCGATTAAATAGATTATGGTTAGAGATGCTACTCTCGGGAGGTTGTCCGGACCAGGGGTCTCGGGTGAATGGAAGGAGGGCCGGGACCGGGATTTGAACCCGGGTCGAGGGATCCACAGTCCCTTAGGATGACCAAGCTACCCCACCCCGGCCATTTCGGGGCGGGCCGTGGCATGTCGATTGTGAATATTAATGTTTCGTACGCCCTGCAGAATGGGAGCGACCGAATGCAAAATCCTTATCATCATCATCCGCTATGGCATTAATGATGCGCTTGCCACGGCTCCTGGCAGACCGGAAGGTACTAGCCATCGCAGTGGTGGCGTTGATCATCATCGCAGCCCTGGGGCTGGGAGCGTGGTCCACCACCCGCCAGGATGACGTGGATGAGATCGCCTTCGGTGACGTCATGGCCTCCACCTCGGTGAGGATCGATTCGTACGACCACGTGGTCGTGGACACCGGCGCCCCCATACTGGCCGCGGCCGCCACCCCCCTGGCTGTCTGGTACGACAAGCCCTCGGGAGGCTTCGGCCTGGTGCCCCTCCTGGTGGACGGGGAGGAGGCCGAGGCACATCAGCAGGCCCGTCTCAAGGACCAGCTCGACCTTTCCTCGCCACTGCGGGTGGAGGGTCCCGACCATACCACCGCAACCATCTCGGCCGCCCTGCTGGCGTTCGAGAAGGCGGGAGGCGCGGTCGTCGTGGACGTGGGCTTCGAGGGCTACAAGGCCTCGCTGCAGGCGAGCCTGGTGGCCTCGTACCTGGACATCCCCGTCCTCGTGAGGGACGGTCCCTCGTCCACCGACAAGATCCGCGAGGCGGTCCGGGAGCTGGGGGCCGAGTTCGTCATACTGGCCGGGCCCTTCGAGCCCTCCTCGAAGGAGGTGGCCCGGGAGATCGGCCTGCCCGTCCTCTACCTCAAGGCCGAGGACCTGGAACAGGCCGTGGGCATGCTCCTGGTCGACCGCTTCGGGCGGACGGACTACGGAGTGCTCACCAACCCCTCGGACGTGGCCGGCATCAGTTGCTTTGACCTCCAGGCGGACGGTCCCGTCGAGTGGGAGGAGCGGGGCCACTTCTCGGCCGTGACCCGTGTGGGTAAGCTGGAGGACCTCTCCACCGGAGAGAGCTCCCAGATGATCAACGTGGGCATCGCCGAGGGGATACAGCGGTTGCAGATAGAGGCGAAGATCACCTCGATGGACGACCCCTTCGCCAACATCAAGGAGGACATCGGCATCGTGCCGATCGTGAGCCTCTGGCTCGAGGAAGGGAACGGGGACATCGTTGCCTACGGGTCCTCCATCGGTTACCGGGCGGGGGAGGCGGCCCTGGACGTGGTGACCATCAACGGCACGGACGACCTGGAGCTCACCATCTCCATCTTCTACGGTATCAGTGGCCGGACCAACCTGGGCACCATGGGCAATGGCCTGGGCAAGGTCGGCTACTCCCGGATCTCGGCGGACTGGGAGGTATCCTTCGTCCAGACGCCCCTCGAATCGCCCATGGTCCCCCAGGTCCCGGGCCTCTCGAGGATGGCGCCGTACCTGGCTGCCGCCCACGGCGGCTTCTTGGTGGCCGACAGCGACCTGGCGTACGTGGACAGCGAGTGGGGCAGATCGTACTCCACCTGCTCGGGGCCCTGGTACGACAAGGACCAGCACGGCCCCGTGAACGCCCATGTGGACCGGAACGTCCAGGCCCTCGATGAGGCAGTGACTGGCCTCAACCTCTATGCGCCCGAGGGCGGGGCCACCCTCTACGAGACCTACACCACCGGACCGGCCTGGCTGGCCATGCTGGGCGACGCGACGGCCATCCCCCAGTACTACTACGAGAAGGATCAATCGTGGGTGGAGGACGTGCAGTTCGGTCTGGGCTGGGCCTCGGACGAGGAATACCGGCTCAACGGGACCCTCAGCATCGGACGGGTGCTGAGCACGACCGTAGCGGGCGTGAGCAGCCTGGTCGCCAGGACCCTGTTCTACCGGGAGGTGGCCCTCTCCCACACCGAGACGCTGGACTTCCAGGAGAGCAACGACTGGGGCAGCAACTACCTGCTCCTCTACGGCGAGGGGGGCGGCCAGACCGGCGGTCTGTTCTGGCAGCGGCCCTTCGCCGACGAGCTGGCGACCCTGGGTTTCAATGCCGAGCAGTACGGCGACACCCTCGAGAACGACCGCCAGACCATGGTGGCCCGGGGCGCCTACGTTCGGGCCAACTACATGGAGATAATGCTCCACGGGAACTGGTACTGGTACGTTCCCGAGATGAACGGCCCCGACGAGTACTCCACGTCCGTCAAGAACCTGGACATACGCAACTGGGAGCTGGGGCCGTCCTTCTTCATCACCGCCGCATGCCTGATGGGCCGCATCGACGGGGTGCCCGCGGACCAGTCCATCGCGTTGAACTTCATGAGCGCCGGTGTGAACGCGTTCGTGGGGGCCACCCGGTCGACGGGCTCCGAGTCCGGCACCCGTTGGATGGAGTGGTCGCTTCTCTACAACGACACCTCCGTGGGCGAGGCCCTGCGTCACAGCTTCGCCGTCAGACCGGCGGTGCCCACCGTCTATGTGCGCACCCTCTTCGCCGATCCGGCCTTCAATCCCTTCGAGCCCCAGAACGGATTCTCCGACCAGGGAAGGCCCCGGATAGAATGGTGAAAACGGCCGGATTCTGACCAAGCCAGGCCCCCTCACTTGGGTACTGGTAAACTCACAACCCTTATAAGGATTGATGGGCATCACTCGTGCAGAGGTCCCAGACTTGTCTGGTAATACCGGTGGTGCCGACCCCAAGAAGGGTCCCTTCCGGCGGTGGCTGAACCGCGTGGACCGCAACGTCGACGACGAGGTGAACCGCTTCTTCTCGCCGGAGGAGAAGAGCCACACCGGCGAGATCGTGGACAGGTACGTGGAGCGGGCGGAGGCATCGCTCACCAAGGCGGGTCAAGCCGCCAAGAAGACCAAGACCGACCTGGACACCATGGGTGACGACTACACCGCCCGCATATTCGGGGGCGGACCCAAGCGCCCCAAGAGCGACCGGGCGAACATCGGCTGGATCACACGCCGGCCCAAGACGGTGGTGATGGCCCTCCTCCTGGTCTCGATGGTCATGGCCGTCCCCGCCCTCAACATCGTCGGCAACGAGGCCCTGGGCATCGAATCCCAGATGCGGGGCGACTTCGAGGTGTTCCTGCCCCCCGACGACCCCACCACGGAGATAATCAACGAGGTCCGGGAGGACTGGTCCACGGACGCAATGTTCCTCTACGGCGAGATGCTGAGCAAGGAGAACGTCACGGACGTGGCCATACTGAAGGCCCTCTCAGCGATCGAGGGCGACGAGGACCATCCACCGCCGCCGATGCCGCCGGATGGCTCCGGTTACCAGGAGGACTTCGACTACCTCGCCTACGGCCTCAACCCCTGGCGGGAGGACGACGGCGAGATGGACGGCATCTCGGCCATCCTCAGCATCCCCATGCTGGTCAAGGTGATCAACCAGACGGCCCAGGAGCTGGCCATCCGACTCGGCGTCGGGGATATTCCAGGCAACTACAGCATCCCCAACGACCAGGCCATGATCGATACCGTCCTGGGTCAGCTTCCCGCGGACGTGGTCAGGCCCATCGTCGCCGACACCGACGGTGATGGCATCTACGACCGCTTCGCCCTCATCGTACTGCTGAACAAGGACCCGGACATCCAGCTCAAGGTGATGGAGCGGACCCGGCTCGTCCTGGCCGAGGTGAACAAGGAATGGGAGGGCTCGATGGTCATCTACCTCACCGGTCCAACGCCCCTCATACAGACCATCCAGGAGCGGACCCTCGAGGAGTTCTTCAACGTCATCGGCCTGGTCATCATCGCCCTGATGCTCGCCCTTTTCATCTTCCACAGGACCCCTTGGGTCATAATCATCGCCCTCCTGCCCGTGACCCTCGGTCTCATGGTCGCCCTGGGCATCATCGGTGCGCTCTGGCAGTGGGTGGTGATAACACCACAGGTGGTGATAGTGGCACCTGTCCTCCTAGCTCTGGGCGTGTCGTACGGTCTGTACATATCCAACCGGTTCGCCGAGGAGAAGGAGGGTACGCGCGAGGAACGGCTCTCCAAGGCCGTCAAGGCCATCAATCCCGCCATCATGCTGTCGGCGCTCACCACCGGCATCGGCTTCGCCTCCCTGATGATCGGCACCCTCCCGCCCATCTTCACCATGGGCCTCGCCCTGACGCTGGGCATCCTCTTCACCTACATCATGACCTACACCCTGGTCCCGGCCCTCATCATGATCACCAAGTACGAGAAGAAACGTGAGGCGGCGGGGATGAAGAAGTTCTCCACCCTCCCCTCGCGCAACCGCAAGAAGATCGTGCTCGTCACCCTCATAGCAGTGGTCATATCGATCAGCCTGATACCCGCGGTACGTCTGGACGCGAACTACCTTGCGATGGCGCCCTCGGACGAGACGGTCGTCACCAAGATGGACGAGTACAGCGAGTACATGGGCGGCGGCCAGATGGGGATGTTCATCCTTCGGGACGACCCCTACGAATACACCGTCCTCGAGATCATGGACGATACAACGAACAAGGTCAACGTGATCGAGGACACCCAGGGCATGTCCATGGTGGGCATCATGGACTCCGTTTCCATGCCCGACGAGATCACAGTGGGCGGCATCACCATCGGGACGGGCGGTATGAGCTTCTGGGAGGTCGTCCAGACGCTGAACGACCTGGGGGCCGAGAACGCCGCCCAGCTTCTGATCGACATGTGGTACGACGTGCTCTCGTACGAGCCCCGGGAGATGCTGATCTCCACCGAGAGCCGGAGGGCCCTCATCTACACCTTCATGCCCTTCATGGACATCGACGAGACCAGGGCAGCGGTGGACGCCGTCAACGCGGTGGTCGCGGAGCAGAACGAGCTGTACAACAACCCGAACCTGCACTCGTCCCTCACCGGTATCGCGGCCATCACCCTGGCCGTCAACGACCTCATCATAGCCAGCCAGTTCAACTCCCTGGCCGTCTGCATAGCCCTCACGTTCATCGTCCTTGCCATAATCTTCAGGAGCATCAAGATCGGTCTCATCACGATCATACCCGTGCTGTGCGTCATCGCGCTGGAGCCCGGGACGCTGGTGGCCCTGGACATCCCCCTCTCCACCATCACCGTGATGATAGGCTCCATCGCCATCGGCACAGGCGTGGACTACTCCATCCAGATATCCCAGCGGGTACGGCTCGGCGGCTACACGCTGCCCGCGGTGTTCAACGCCGTCGAGAAGGCCGGCACCAGCTTCGTGGAGGCCACC
>JAUVEQ010000146.1 GCA_030594725.1 Methanobacteriota archaeon | reverse complement strand
CGCGAACGTCGAGCTGTACGAGCCCGCCCTCGATTCCCTGGACGAGGGGACCGTGTTGATAATCGAGAGCGGTTCCGCCAAGTTCTGGTATCGCCTCAATGTGAAGGTGGAGTGGGACACCGGCCAATGGGTGGAGAACGCCATTGTGGAGATAATGGACAACCATCACTCCTTGATCGGCATCTACACCCAGGTGGACCCATCGGGCATCCCCGAGCTGTTCCTGAACTCCTTCCAGTTCCGGGAGACCGGTATGTTCACCCGGTCACCGTACCAGCTCAACGTGACCTTCAATGCCATAAACGAGAGGGCATCGGCGGTACTGGACCAGAACAAGGATGTGACGATAAGGATACAGGACCATGTGGCCCCGAACATCTTCATCAACGAACCCTTGCCGGGTCATATCCAGCGGTCAACCTCCATCGATGTCAGGGGCTCGTCCTTCGATAGCGAGTCCCTCGTCAAGATGGTGGAGGTGTCCATCGATGGGATAGAGTGGATCGACACCATGGGCACCACCAGCTGGTCCCATACCTTCACCGTATCTCATCAGGATGTCATCGACAACGGCGGCATGTTCATCATTCGCGCCCGCGCCTGGGACTTCGCGAACAACAGCGCCACCACCCTGACTGTTGTGCAAGTGGACCCGTTCCCACCCGAGCTGCGGATAGACTTCCCATCGAACGAGTACCAGACCAACATGCCGACCATCGAGGTCCGGGGTGTCACCGAGGCCGGTGCCGTCGTGCTCGTGAACGGAGTGGAGACGCCCGTCGTCGGCACCCTGTTCACTGCCGACGTGGACCTGGTCGAGGGACCGAACACCATCACAGTGACCGCGGCCGACATGCTAGGCAACGCTCAATCGATCAAGATGGAGGTCGTCCTGGACACCAAACCACCGTACGTGGTGCTCCTGACCCCGGAGGACGGCGAGATGTTCACCGAGGGATCCTGCCTGGTGAGCGGTCAGGCCGAGGATGACCTGGTCATCTCCGTGAACGGGGCCATCCTGACCCCCGCCCAGTACAACAACGGTACCTTCAACTACGTCCTCTTACTCGGTCGTGGCACGAACCTGGTGGTCGTGGAGGCGACGGACATCGCCGGTAACCACGTGATCATCACGCGCACCGTGACCTTGGACGACGTGAAGCCCATCCTGGCGATCCAATCCCCGACGGAGGAGGTGACCTGGCAATCAGACCTGATCATCATGGTCATAGGCACCACCGACCCTGACTCCTTCATCCTCATAAACGATGAGCTGGTCACGCTGGACCATGGCCTGTTCACCCACGCGATCGTGGGCATCGAGGGGGAGAACCTCATCCAGGTTCGGGCCAGGGACCTTGCGGGCAATGAGGTCGTGGCCCATATGTCGGTCACGGTGGACCTCGAACCTCCAACCTACGTGATAACCCAACCAGAGGAGGATATCGACATCGTCACCACCTCCGATTACGTGCTAGAGGGCACTACCATCGGTGCGGTCACGGTCGATGTGAACGGAGATGAGTATCCGATCCTGAACGATACATTCTCCATCCCCGTGACCCTGCTGGAGGGTGCCAACCGGTTCGTCCTGACCATCATGGACAGGGCAGGGAACTCGGTGGTCACCGAGCGCCGTGTCTACATGGACACCATCGCCCCCGCCCTGGTGGTCAGGATTTCTGGCCTCCAGGAGAACAGCGTCGGCGAGATGGTCTACAAGACAGAGAAGGGCCAGCAAGCGACCATGACCATCACCGGATTCACGGATGATGCCATCCAGGTCCTGATCAACGGCGAGCTGGTTCCAGTTAGCGCCGAGGGCTACTTCGTGCTGGACTACTCCCTGAACGTCAACGAGAACAACCCGATCGTGATCTCCGCGGTGGATGTAGCGGGGAACGAGGCTACCTGGGAGGAGACCGTCAAGCATGCCTTCTTCAGTGGTGTCGAGGACGAGGGCTTCTCGTGGGGCTACGTGGTCCTGATACTCGGCCTCATCCTGCTCATCTTCGCGATCATCGCCGGCTGGTGGCGCCTGGGCAAGACCGAGCCGGAGATGGAGATGCGCGACGTGGAGGAGGACGAGGTCCTGGCTCCCGCCGCCATGCCCGAGGTCGAGGTCGAGGAAGAGGAGGACCTCGAGGAAGAGGAAGAAGAAGAGGAGATCGTCATCGACGAGGAGGAGGAGGAGGAGATCGTCATCGACGAGGAGGAGGAGGTGCACGAGCTTGCTCCACCTGACGAGCGACCGAAGACCGAGACCTCCAGACCCGACTCTGGTCCCTCCGAGGATGTGACCATCGAGATCGACGAGAAGGACCTCGAGGAGAAGGACGCGGACGCGGAGATTGGAGCAGACGATACCGATCAGGAGGGGATCTAAATGAATTTGAACAGCAAGGCAACCCGCATCACCGTCATCGGAGGCCTGGCAACGTTGTTGCTGGCCCTGGTGGTCATCCTGATGGCCAACCCTGCCGCGGCCTCTGGCTCAGGCGATTGGCCTCCGCCGTTCATGGGTGACTGGGTCATCAACCAACCCACGACCGTCATCGACGAGACCATCTACGTCTTCGACGGCAACATCACCGTGAACAGCAAGCTCTCCATCCAGAACTGCAACGTGTACACCATTGTTTGGTCCAAGATGGATTACTACGATGTCAAGGTCAACGCTGCCGGTTCCCTTCAGTCCAACGACAGTTACTGGAGCTCTTGGAACGCTATGTTCGGGTTCTACTGGGACTTCTATCTGGACGGAACTGGTGACTTCGACAACTGCCTGTTTGATTACAATAACGATGTGGACATCAACGGCACCGCCAAGTTCAACGACACCGTGTTCGACCACGTCTACGACGGGTTCAACGTCAGTGGTTCGATGAGCTTCACCCACTCAGACCTGAAGTACACCTATGGTGGTATCAACCTCATCGGGACCGCGACATTCGACGATGCCTACATCAGCAACGTCTACGACGGGTTCAAGATCTCCGGGTCGGCTGACTTCAACGACAGCACCATCAGGTACGTGTACGATGCCTTCAACGTGACGGGCACTGCCAACTTCGATTACCAGTACATGTACCGGATATACGGCGGTTTCAACATGATGGGGACCGTGGACATCTGGATGGGAAACCTGGAGTACCTCTACGAGGCCAACTTCGACGGGACCGTGGACATCCTTGATACCCGCTTCTACCGAGTCTACGATGGATGGCGGATGACGGGCGAAGTGGACATCGACACTTGCGAGATATGGTACGTCTACCGTGGCGTGTACATCGGTAGCGACGATGTCAGCATAGCCAACAGCAACTTCTACACCATGTACTACCAGGGCATCTACATCGACGATTGCAGTCCCTCCATGGACAACGTGACGATGCGAGTGACGAGCTCTTACAGCTACGACGTCTACTTCAAGACCGACAAGAGCTGGTCCTCCGAGGACCGGTTCCCGATGGCCGTCGGTAACGGCATCTGGGTGGCTGGGGGCGTCCCAACATTCAACGATGTGTCCGTGGAGGCCGACGTTAGGGTGAACTTCCGGGTCAATTACACTGGCACCGAGGAGGAACCCACCATCTATCTCCTGGGGATGGCCTGTGCCGTGCTCATCGATTCCCCGGACATGGACGTTGTGTCCGGACTGACGGTCCATGACTCATCCTACTACATGGCCAGCTACACCACTGCCTCCGACCCGGGCATCAACCCGAAGTACCTGTACGTGGACTTCATGGGGGTCTCCGCAGGTATCGGGATAATCAACTACACCGACACCACCATCACCGATGTGGTCTCGTACAACAACGGCTACTCCTCGATCTACGGACCCTACGTCTACGGCTGGTCCTATGGATACAGCGGATGGAACAACTACGGACCCCGGGTGCAGGTCGGCGCTGCCGCCTACGGAGGCTCCAGCACCTCACCCGACCCGATGTTGACCGTGTCGGACCTGACCATCGACGATGGAACCAACTGGTTCGGACACATGTACTACTCGACCTACACTGGAGCTGGAATCCCGCAGATGGGCGACACCGTAGTGATCCAGAACGTCACTGTGTTGTACAACAGGGGTACAATCTTCGGCTTCGATATCAGGCCCGGTTTCGAGAACAAGAGGGAGATCAACATCGACATCAGGATAACCGGCTGCACGTTCAATAACATGGACGGCGAGATCTTGTACTACGCCGCGATGGCGGGACCCGGTGTCGACCCGGACATGAACATGGTCGACATGACAGAGGACATACTCATCGACAACAACACGATAACGATGGGACAGTACTGGTGGACCTATTTCAACATCGGTAGCGTGTGGGACAATCACATGTCCGATCCCTGGGACCGCACCGTGACCTTCGCTGACAACGACTTCGTGGACTCTGAGGGGTCCCTGTTCTATGTTCAAGGGCTCAGTCAGTTCTCCCGTGGGTCGTGCACCTTGAACATCCTCAACAACAACATGGACAACGTCACCGACAATGACAGTGGCAACGGACCCTTCTACAGCTATTACTTCGACACCATTCGGTTCGTGGGCAACACCATGATGGACATGCACTATAGCGAGTCGGGCGACTTCTACGACCCGGGTGGGGACTACAACGGTATCAACCCGGTCGACTGGTTGTTCAAGGAGAACTCCATCGTCAACTGCACCAACGAGAGATGGGACGAGATCATCTTCCTGGAGTTCGGTGGCGAGGTCGTTGTACAAGGCAACGACATGTCGATGGGGAACGGCTTCCTGAGCATGTACCACGTAACGGAGTGGACCGGGAAAGCATCCCTGGACATCATCGAGAACGAATACTACGAGATGAGCTCATACATAGCCGAGTTCGGAAACGTCGACGAGGGCAACCTGAACTTCGTGGTGACCGTCAAGGACAACCATATGTACAATTGCGAGGGCTTCTTCCTCGACTACTGGGGGAACTCCCAGACCATCACCAGCTTCGATCACGACGCGACCTTCAATATCGAGGACAACACCGTTCAGAACAACACCGGAGGCTTCGTCAACATCTGGGGCGACGTGACGGTGATGAACAACAACTTCTGGGACAACGAGGGACCGATCCTTGCCATCGATTACATCAATCTGAACATGCCAACGGTCATGAACAACAACCTGAACGACAACGTCGACCTGTACGAGTTCGTGGCAAAGGACCGCGGCTTCCAGCTCGTTCCGATGGAGCTCTCCGACGAGACCCTGTCGTGCACGGGAACCGCGCTGGCGTTCACCAACATGGAGGTTACCCTCGATCGTCTGGACATCACCGGTGCCTCTGAGGCCATTTGGGTGACGAACAGCGTGGTGGACATCTACTCCAGCACGATCGACGGCACGACCTGCACCGTGGCAGGCGAGGGGTCGATCACCACCTGGTGGCCATTGGAGGCCAAGGTGACCTGGGCAGACGCGAACGGTGTCGACAGCGAGACCCCAGTTGCCAATGCCCTGATGGTGTTCTACGATGCCAACGACGACTACTACACCTCCACCTACGCTGACGCGAGCGGAATGCTGGCACAGGACCTGTACAGGCAATGGGCCGTCGATATCGGCGGCATCGTCGAGTACTCCCCGTACAGCATGAAGGCGTCTTCGTCCGGTGCGACCCAGGAGGAGACCGTCCACCTCACTAGCGACCTTATCGGTCCCAATATGATCGAGATGTTGCTATGGGACATATTCGAACCCGTGGTCGCCATCACCGAACCCTACGATGGAGCGACCTTCAACAGGAACTCCGTCGAGGCCTTCGGCTTCGTCGCCGAGGTGGGTTCCGGTCTTGGCCCCATCGAGTACAGCCTGGACGGTGGCACTTGGATGACCCTGACCATCTCGCCCAACGGCGATTGGAACGTGCCTCTGGCAGACCTGGCAGACGGTGACAGGACCCTGGCGGTCCGAGCAAGGGACATCGCGAGCAACCTCGCGACGACCAGTGTGACCATCACCATCGACACCGTCCCGCCGGACCTGACCATCGGTAACACGCCATCGACCACCAACAATCCCAACCTTATCATAACGGGAACGATCGAGGTTGGTGCCGAGCTGTTCGTGAACGGGATGTCACACGGCATCGTTGAGAGCAGCTCACTCATGATAGAGCACGTGCTCCACGAGGGTACCAACATCATCCTCATCGAGGCTGTGGATGCGGCCAAGAACACCGCATTCCAGACCGCGGAGGTGATCTTGGATACCCAGCCTCCGGTACTTGTCGTGACCGGTCCAGCGATGTACATGATCACCAACCAGGACACCGTGACCATCGTGGGCATCGTTGATGGCCACGAGGACCTCACCGTGGACGGCACTCCCGTGATAGCCGATGAGGATGGTTCCTTCAGCCAAGTCGTCGCCCTCGCCTCTGGCGAGAACGCGATCGAGGTCAAGGCGACCGACCTGGCCACCAACGTGGCCATCGTGACCCTCAACATCGAGCTGGATCAGGACCCGCCGTACGTCGAGATCACCGATCCCGACAATGGTCACAAGACCTCCGACGGTGTCATCGAGATCACCATCCTGTCCGACCTGGACGCGGAGCTACGGATCAACGGTCGACCCACCGCCAACGACGAGGGGAACACCATCAGGACCGTCCTGCTCCTGGAGGGCAGCAACATCATCACCGTGACGGGTCGGGATCCAGCCGGCAACGAGGCTATGGACAGCATCGAGGTATTCCTGGACACCATGCCACCTGTTCTGGTCGTGACCACGCCCGTGGCATCCGAGGTCTGGACCAACGTCCTCACCCTCGATATCCAGGGCTTCGCGTACAACGCGACCGGGGTCACCATCAACGGCGAGGCCGCCGACTCCTTCGATAAGGACGGTACCTGGGCCTTCAGCCACTCGGCGTCCCTCACCAATGGTGAGAACAACATCACCATCGAGGCGAAGGACGAGGTGAACACCGTCTCGGAGAAGCTCAAGGCATGGGTCAGCACCAGCGACCCCAAGCTCGTCGTCAACACGGTGGACTCCGTTGTGACCACGCCATCCGTCACCATATCCGGTGAGACCGAGGCTGGCATCCCGATCGTCTATGTCGAGGTCGGAGGATTGACCTGGGAGTTCCCCGTGAGATACGACGGGGAATACGAGTTCACCCTGAACCTCGACGACGGGAGCTACGACGTCAAGGTGAGCGTCGAGGATGAGTTCGGCAACAGCAACAGCCAACAGAC
>JAUVEQ010000358.1 GCA_030594725.1 Methanobacteriota archaeon | reverse complement strand
TCTACAAGGCCGCGAATGCGGAGAGCAAAGAGGACGAGGATCCTGCAAAGGCGGAGGCCACCTGAGCTCCGTTCGAGTCCTGAAGAAGGGAGATGGCGCCGAGGGGGAGATTCGAACTCTCGTGGCGATAGATCGCCAGCAGGTCTCGAGCCTGCCGCCTTGACCAGGCTAGGCTACCTCGGCGTCGGGACCGAAGGGATAAATATCCCTCCTGTTCTTAACCTTTGGGTTCAGCATGCTGGTCAAAGCGAGCATCGTCCCCAGGGGACGCGTGGAGGAACAGGAGCTTGCAGAGGGAGCCAGGGCTTCGGACCTGGTCCGACAGCTGGGGCTTCCGACCGCAGCCTGCCTGGTCATGCGCAACGGCGCTCCCATACCGATAGACGAGCCCCTGACGGAAGGGGATGCCCTGGAGGTCGTCTACGTTGCGTCCGGTGGATGAAGGTCACCACCGGTTGAGGGTGCTCCTCTGCTTGAGCCTTCGGTCCACCGCCAGCAGCAGGAGCTCGTCCTCCATCTCCTTGAGGCCCTCGATCTCCTTCTCCACGTCCGCCCTCCGCTGCCGGAGGACCCGGCGTATCTGGGTCAGGTACTTGTGGTGGTCGTGCACGTCGTGTAGCGAGTGCCAGGGACGGTCGCCCTCGTAGAAGTCCAGGAGCAGTGCCTCCGCCAACCCGTCCAGGATCCTCCGGGGTTCCCTCACGTGGACCGTCAGGTGCTCGATGCCCTGGAGGTGGTCGATGAGCATGTTCACGTGGCGGAAGGCCTCCTTCGCCTTGCTCACCATCTCCAGGAGCAGGAACTGCTTGGAGCGGGGGGGCTGCAGGTTCGCCAGCACCGCCAGGTCCCGCTTCTGGATCCCCTTCACCCGGGTCCCGGCCGCGATGGACGCCTCCAGGGCCATGAGGCCGTCCTCCAGGGTCGAGCCGGCCTCGTCCAGGTCATCCAGGTCGTCCTCCCGGTCCACAACCTGGAGCCAAACCTTCAATCGATCGTGGAGCAGGGCGTTCCGTTCCTGTCCGCCACGGTCGGTGCGCCCGTACATGTCCGCCCGCCACTCTTGCAGCATGGCCTGCTGCTCGCGATGGTCGCGGCGACGCTCCATGACGGCGTTGATCTCCAGGACCTCCTTCTCCACGTCCTCCATGCGCTTCAGGAGCACGTCGTACTGGATGGCGGCCTTGAACACTCCCAGGTTCTCCACGGCAACGATGTCCTCCACCATGAGACGCTCCAGACCGTGGTGGAACAGGTGAACTCCGTGGTCCAGCTTGCTCTCCTCCCCGTGGAGGACCCCGTTCATCTCCTCCAGCTGGTCGTGGGTGGACGCGTGGGATGCCAGCAGCGCGGCCCGCCTCCGCTGGAGCCGCTCCTCCTGCATGCCCTCCCGGCGGTACCGGGCGAGGCGGTAGTCAAGGTCCTCCAGGCGTCGCTCCAGCAATCGGCCTTCCCCGGGGGTGAGAAGGCCTGGTAAAAAGAAAGGCTTTGCGGTCCTCGTCAGCGGATGCCGTCGAGTACCGCCAGGCGCTTGGCCCTGCGCATCTTCTCCAGGTAGCCGTAGACGGTGCGGTGTTCCGAGCCGGACAGGAGCATGTCTATCGCCCTGCGGGCAACGTCGCTGCCCCACTCGTCACCGATTATTCCAACGGTGTTGCCGCGGACCGCGATGTAGCACTCGGACAGGTCCTCCAGGACCCTTCGGGTCTTGCCATCGGTGCCGATGAGGCGGGCGCGGATGCGACGAACGTGGGTGGGCTTCTTGCCCACGTAGTCCCTGATGTCCATGAGGTTGAAGTAGTAGTCGTCGCGGGTCAGGGAGAAGGCGTGCTCGGGTGAAAAGCCCCTGCCTATGGCCTTGACGATCTCAGCGGCGCGCATGGCGACGAAGGGGTCCTCGGCCCCCTCCTCGTGGACCACCACGGAGCCGTCACTGGAGTCGATGTCCAGCGTGACGCCGGTGCGGTCCTCGATGTAACGCTTCACCTCGCCCTTGGGGCCTACCAGGATGGCGACGCGTTCCACCGGGACACGAACGTGGGTGGTCATGGGGCCGCACCTATGCAGCACTCAATATTAGGGTTTTTCGGCATCCCCGTCCTCCCCTTCCAGCTCCTCGTCGCGGTCCGCCAGGATACGTTCCCGCACCTCCTCTGGAGAGGTCTCGACCCCCAGACGCTTGAAGTAGCGGGCCACGTTCCTGCAGTCCCGGTCCAGCAGCTCGTTCGCCCTGCCATGGCGTTCCATCATGGCCTGCCCCATGTCGATGAGCACGGGAGAGCCGTCCCGCACCAGGATGTTGTACTCGGACAGGTCACCATGGACCAGGTGGGCCTTGTTCAGCAGCAGTGAGACGGCATCGATGACCTCGTCGAAGAACATCTGGGGGTCCTCGAGCTTCACCTGACGGACCTCGGGGGCGGCCATCTCCTCGGTCCCCACGTACTCCATGGCCAGCACGTTCTTGAAAAAATCGATGGGCCTGGGCACCGGTACCCCATTGTTGTGGGCCAGTCGCAGGTTGAGGAACTCCTTGCGGGCCCATGCGAAGATCACCTGTCGCTTGTTCGAACGCCTCCCAGGAAATCGAGGATCGCCCATGATGTACTCCTCGATGCCGCGAAAATCGGCGGTGGATGTTCGATAGATCTTGACCACGATGGTCTCCCCCTTGGGGTTGAGGGCCAGGAACACGTTGGCCTCCTTGCCGGTGGAGATGGGGTGCTCGACGGTGTCAACGATGCCCTTCTTCATGAAGCGGTAGATCGCGTCCAGCGTCTGGCGGTCCCATACCTCGGACTCGGTCTTGCGCTCCTCGCGGATACCCCCGCCTCGCCCGTCGGTATGGATCTTCCAGAGGGCCCTCTCCAGCTCTTCCAGCTTCTTCTCCTTGGTCACGGAGGGGGGCATGGGGGGCGGTGGGCGTTAAGGTTTTCGCTTGTGGACGAATGTTCGATCGGTCGAGGAGATAGAGAGGTTACGGTCATCTCTCGGCCAGCCAATCCACATTCTTTATCGAGAAATGGGACCTCTTTAACAAATCAAGTGTTTACGACTCTCAATTATGAATCGGTTTTATATAGAAATTGTACCATATACGATTCTCCCCTGGCCGGAGGTAACGGTCTAAGATGCTCAATAATCCTGTGGTCGGGGGATAATACAGAAAGTACGTTTCGTAGGGAAGATTAGGAGGAGTTTAGGTGGTGTTCTTAGGCCGAAATGCCATAGTGCTGTGAGTTGTTATTTTGATGCTCGGGATGGCGAACCTGCCCGCCGTGGGTGGCGATCCTGACGCGAGTGGAGGAGGGGACAGGGGCATCGGCCTCTTCTCGACGGATCCAT
>JAUVEQ010000209.1 GCA_030594725.1 Methanobacteriota archaeon | reverse complement strand
GTGATCAAGGACTGGCAGGTCAACGACGGCCTGCTGAACATGGTGGAGATGTCGTTCCGCGCCTACGACCCGTGCTTCGCCTGCGCGACACACACCGTCCCGGGGGAGCTGCCCCTCCAATTGAACATCCGAAAGGCGGATGGAACGCTCATCAAGACCATCGAGCATGGCAAGGGACCAAGGGTCGACCGGGAGGGGTGATGAGGATGGCTGCTGATAATGTCCCGGACACCGCGTGGAAATCAACGCTGATCGACGACGTGGGCGAGACGGTTAACCTGTGCTTCCAGTGTGGAACGTGCACGAGCAGTTGTCCCTCGGGGAGGATGACGGCCTTCAGGACCCGTCAGATACTCCGCATGGCCCAGTTCGGCCTCCCGGAGCTGATCCTTCCCTCGGACGACCTCTGGTACTGCACGACTTGCTACACGTGCTACGAACGCTGCCCGCGGGGCGTGGAGATCGTTGGAATAATCACCTCTCTCCGGAACATGGCCGTGAGGGCCGGTTTCATGTCTGAAGCCCACAAGGACCTGGTCAAGACCCTCTACGAGACGGGTCACCTCATCCCGACCTCCGACAAGATCATGGCTCTCAGAAAGGACCTGGGCCTGGACGAGGTGCCCCACACCGTTCTTCGGGATAAGGAGGCGCTCAAGCAGGTCCAGTACATCATGGAGCAGACCCGGCTCCTCATGATAATCAAGGAGTCGTGATAACATGGACCTCGCCTTCTTCGTTGGATGCATCGCACCCCTTCGGTACCCTGGCATCGAGTCAGCGACCCGGGAGGTCCTCGAGAGGCTCGGGGTCTCCATACGTGACCTGGAGGGCGCATCCTGCTGCCCGGCCCCTGGTGTGACGCGCAGTTTCGATGTCAAGACCTGGGTCACCATGGCCGCCCGGAACATCGCCCTCGCCGAGCGCCAGGGCCAGAATATCATGACCGTCTGCAACGGTTGCTTCGGTTCCCTGTTCGAGTCGGCCCACTTGCTGGGGGAGGACCCCGCTCTCCTCAGGGATGTCAACGATATACTGGAGGGACTCAACATGACGGTGACGCCCCACGGCGTCGAGGTCAGACACTTCGCTGAGTTCCTGGCAAAGGACGTGAGCGACAACACCATCAAGAAATCGTTCAAGCGCAAGCTCGACCTGGATGTGGCCGTGCACTACGGCTGCCACTTCCTGAAACCCTCCAAGATCAAGCAGCTCGACGACCCCGAGAGGCCGACCATGGTGGACAAGCTGGTGGAGCTCACCGGCGCGCGCAGCCTGGAGTACAAGGACAAGCAGATGTGCTGCGGGGCCGGCGGCGGCGTGCGCGCGCGCCACCCGGATACCGCACTGGCCATGACCAAGGCCAAGATGGACATCATCAAGGAGGCGGGAGCCGACTGCATCGTAGACGTGTGCCCCTTCTGCCACCTCCAGTACGACAAGGGCCAGAAGGCCCTGGGCAAGGATTACGACATCCCCGTGCTCCACCTGGCGCAGCTGTACGGCCTGGCGATGGACATCGACCCGAAGCTCCTGGGCTTCGAGGCCCACGACATCCCGGTCAAGCTGAAGGTCTGAGACCGGAAAGGCTCATCTAGTCGGGGTCCATAGGGGGAACGAGTGGTCGCAATGCGAGTGCTGGTACTGGTCCTCGGGAATCCCATCCTGTGCGACGACGGAGTCGCATTCCACGTGCGGGAGCACATGCGCTCCCGTCTCCCAAAGTCCGACGACCTGGTGGTCGAGGAGGCATGCACGGGTGGCTTGGACCTGCTGGTCTACGTCATGGACTTCGACCGGGTCCTCATCATCGACGCCGTCATGACCGGCCGGGACCCACCTGGCACAGTGAGGACCTACCGGGTGGAGGACCTCAACGAGTCGATCCATGCGGACTCACCACATCACACCAATTTCTCCACCGCCCTGGAACTGGGTCACAAGGTCCACCCCGACAGGATGCCCGAGGAGCTCCTGATAGTCGGTGTGGAGGTGGACAACATCCAGGACTTCACCGAGGAGCTGACCCCGGCCGTGGAGGCAGCTGTCCCGGATGCTGCGAGGGCCGCCCTCGGCATACTCGATGGTTGGGGCTGTAAGAGGTAGAGCCATCGGCCGGGTCACCGGGGGCTCACCTTCCGCGGGACCGGTACCATCCCAGCAGGACCAGGGCGATACCGAAGAGGCCCAGCCCAGCGATCAGGAAGGTCCTCCACAGGGGGTTCAGCCCGTGGAAGGGCCACAGGACCAGGATGAACGGCACGATGGGGGCGACGTTCATGAGCAAACTGTTCCAGCCCCGTAGGACCGAGAAGGCGAAGACGATGGTCATTATCAGGTTGATTAGGGCGAGGGTTCCAGCCCCCATGATGTAGACCGGATCGAGGATCGACAGGTTCCTAAGTATTTCGATGAGGACGACGGCCGAGACCATGACGCTTGTCAGCAAGAAGAGAACTCCCCCGGCGAAGGTCAGGTCTCCAACGGACCCTTCCCCGTCCTCCTTCAGGTCTTCACTCACGAAATCTTCACTCCCGACCACTCCGTTAACGGTCGTATCGGGATGTCGAAGGGGACACAGTTATTATCATCTTTCCCTAAGTGCCCAGGTTCCGACCTCAACGGACCCGAGTCGCCCATGGGCCTCGTTGCCACAACCCTTTTATCTGACATTACCGCTGCCCAGGACCGTGAGCGACGACAATCTGGTCAGCATGGCCGACGGCGCCGGCGGGGAGAGGATGCAGAAGCTCATCCACGACACTCTGCTGAAGAACCTGCCCTTCTCCCGCAGCGCGGGGGAGGTCCCCCTTGAGGATTTGGACGATGGTGCGGTCGTGGGCGATGTTGTGTTCACAACGGACATGCATACCGTCAAGCCCCTTTTCTTCCCTGGGGGGGACATCGGCGTGCTCTCCGTCGCGGGCACCGTCAACGACGTCTCCGTCATGGGTGCCAAGCCCATCGCCCTGAGCCTGGCGTACGTGGTGGAGGAGGGTCTGCCCAACGAGGACCTGGCACGCATCACGGCCAGCGCCGACGCCACGGCCCGCGAGGCCGGCGTCCCCATCGTCACCGGTGACACCAAGGTCGTCGAGAGGGGGGCCGCCGATGGCCTCTTCGTGTGCACCGCAGGCATGGGCCTGCCTACCCACACCTTGGACCACAATGCTCGCATCGTCGAGGATTCCACGGGCAGGAGCCAGCGATGGCTCCTCGACAGCCAAGTGTCCTCCGATGCGACGATCATCCTCACAGGCCATGTGGGGGACCACGGACTTGCCGTGCTGGCCCAGAGGGAGGGTTATGGCTTCGATACCGAGGTGGTCTCCGACGTGGGACCCGTCAATCACCTGGTCGAGGCGGCAATGAGCGTGGGAGGTGTCCTCGCGGCCAAGGACCCCACCAGGGGCGGCATCGCCAACGCCCTCAACGAGTGGGCCGTGAAGAGCAATGTCGGAATCCTCGTTCGGGAGGATGACATCCCTGTCAGGCCGGGCGTGCTCCACGGATGCGAGCTCCTGGGGATCGACCCATACGAGATCGGCAACGAGGGCAAGGTGCTGATGGCCGTGGTCCCGGACAAGGCCCGGTCGATCGTGGAGGCCATGAGGGGTCTGCCCAGGGGCGGGGACGCGACCATCATCGGCAAGGGCACGACGGAGGTGGATGGTGTCGTGCTGGAGACCTCCGTTGGAGGGCACAGGGTCATCGAACCTCCCGTGTCCGATCCCATACCCAGGATCTGCTAGCGGACATCGGGACCCCCCATACGATGCCTGGCCACGTTCTCCCATAGGCTCTGGACGCCTCGGTTTTAAATATCATGCCATCGATATGCTCGGTCGTGCATATCAATCCCTAGAAGGGCGTGGGATCAATTGGTCGAGTGCGGTGGTAACAAGGGTGCGATGACGGGAGGGGCCAGCTCCCGCGGCGCTCTCGTCGATGGCCATGGAAGGCCCATCAACAGCATCAGGATCTCGGTCAACAGGGAATGCAACCTGGCATGCTTCTACTGCCACAACGAGGGAAACCTCCACATCAAGCGAACGATGACCCCAGGGGAGATCGAGGACCTAGCCAGGGTGGCGTCCGACATGGGGGTAAGGAAGTTGAAGCTCACTGGCGGAGAGCCCCTGGTCAGGGATGACATCGTGGAGATCGTGCAGCGGGTGGTGCCCCTGTTCGAAGAGGTCTCCATGACCACAAACGGTGTCCGCCTTGCACCATTGGTGCCCGCCCTCCGAGAGGCGGGGCTCGCCCGGGTGAACATATCCCTCAACACCTTGAGACCGGACCGATATGTTCGGATATGCGGCTCGGACCATCTGGCCGATGCCATCGCGGGGATCGATGCCTCCATCGAGGCCGGTCTGACGCCGGTGAAGCTGAACATGGTCCTCATGAAGGGCATCAACGACGACGAGGTCCCAGACCTCCTCGGGTTCGCGGCCGGAAGAGGGGCGGTCCTTCAGATAATCGAGTTGGAGATCGAGCGGGAGCGGATCTCAAGCCAGATCTATTCGGACCACCACGCCGACCTGGGAAGGGTCCGTGAATGGCTCCTTGCCACCGGTAGGAGGAACGGCGCGAACCCCCTGCACAACCGCGAGAGGTACGTTCTCGAGGGAGAACTGGACGGAGAGGCCCTGCCCGCCCCGGTGGAGGTTGAGCTGGTGATGCCCATGCACAACACGGAGTTCTGCGCCAACTGCACCCGGATAAGGTTGACCGCGGGCGGTTACGTGAAGGGTTGCCTCTTCGACCGCGAGTGCGTCGAGGACCTGCTCGAGCCCCTGAGGGAGGGTGAGGGGCCCGAGGAGCTGAAGCGCAGGATCACGAAGGTGGTCTCCGAACGGAAACCCTACTGGAACGAGGCGGACACGACAGCTGGACCAGATAAGAGAGGTTGAGGAACATGATAACGGTATCCGAGCAGGAGATCCCATTTGACCAGGTCGTCGACAGCGTTCGCCGTCCCGAGGCGGGAGCCATCGTCGTCTTCATGGGGACCGTAAGGAGCGAGGATGGCATCGATGGTCTTGAACTGGAGACCTACGAGGAGATGGCCCTCCAGAACCTCGAGGCGATCCGTGCCCAGGCCATTGCGCGGTTCGGTCTGTTGGAGGCATCTATCGTCCACCGGGTCGGCAGGATGGGCATTGGCGAGGACATAGTCCTCATCGCCGTGAGCGCCACCCACCGTGACGACGCATTCCGCGCTAGCCGGTTCCTGATCGACGAGCTCAAGGTCACGGTCCCCATCTGGAAGAAGGAGATCGGTCCAGACACCTGGGTCAAGGGCGAGATGCCACGGGACCCTGGGACCCCACGGGTCAAGGGGATGGTGGATGTATCCGACAAGCAGATCGTACCGCGCAGGGCCCTTGCAGAGGGGTTCGTGGAGCTCTTGCCGGCATCCGTGGATGCCATCAGGTCACGCACCGTAAGGAAGGGGGAGGTCCTGGAGGTCGCCCGCGTGGCGGCCCTGTGGGGGATCAAGCACACTCCCACGGTGATCCCCCACTGCCATCCCATCCCCGTGACGGCGGCAGAGGTCGATTTCCATGTCCTCGACGACGGGGTGAGGGCCACCTGCCTGGTGAAGGCCG
>JAUVEQ010000350.1 GCA_030594725.1 Methanobacteriota archaeon | reverse complement strand
TGGCCTTCAGGAGGAAGTAGTAGACGCCTGGCTTGTGGCTCTTGGGCACCGTGATGGTCACGATGATATCCTGGGTCGCTGCCGACTCGAGGTTGAATCTGGTCGGGGTGATCGCGATCTCCACTTGGGGAAAGCCGTTCTCGACCTCCACGGCGACCTCGTCGGGCCCGTTACCGAAGTTCCGGACCCCCATGACGACGGTCGTCGTGGTCCCGTTGAACAGGTTTATTTCCGGTCGGGGGCGGATCGAGCCGGCCTGGGCCGTGGGTCTATAGTGGTTAGTGATCTCCTCTCCCCGGTACATCCACTCGATCCGCCAGAATTGCCGGATGTCTATGAACAGGTCGACCGTCGCCTCGGCATCGCTCCTGGAGCTCTCCGCTCTGACGGTCAGGGTGTAGTTCATCCTCGGAGCCTCCTCGAAGTGGGAGGGAATGATGACGATTACCTTGATGACCCCCGTCTGGTTCTGCAGCAGGGTGACCTCGGGAGGTTGGGTGTAGGTCAGCCAATATTGCGGCACACCTTCGAGAGACTCGATGACGATGGAATCCAGGCCGTTGCCCGTGTTCCTCACCGTCACTTCGAACTCCAGGTTCCCGCCTGGGTCCGTGACCCGCCACGGGTCCTCGGACGTGAGCTCGATCCCGAAGTACTGGCCAACCTCCACTGCAAAGGACTTCGTGACGGGTGAGAGCTCATGGCTCTTCGACCGGACCAGCACAGTCAAGAAGTAGGTCTTCTTCGGTGGATCCTCGGGAACCTCCACCACCATGAACGCCGTGCCGTTGTCGAGCCGCTCGATCGTGATGTTGGAAGGGACCACGTAGGCTACAAACCCCGGGTTCAGGGCCTCATCGAACTTGGCCTTTAGGCTGAATGTATCAGGACCGTTGCCTTGGTTGTTTATCTTGATCTCGAAAGTTACGGTCTCCCCGGGGATTCCGACCTTGTTGTCGGGCCCGTTGATGTACACCTGGAAGTTGAAGTAATGGAGCGCCCTGACCGTTGCCACCGCTGGAGGCTGTTGGTACGATACATTGAACACCGATGTGGCATTGAGCATGACGATGGCTTCAACGTTCGCGTCCGTCCACGCAGGCATGGGCACCTTGACATCGATGTAGTAGGGATTCTCCATCAATGGGTCCGGAGGCACCTCCTCGGTGTACCCGAATTCGTCCACCCCGTATTTGATCTCCAGGGTCCATCCCTCATCCACCCTCGAGCAGGAACCTTGTATCAGGAACCGGTCGACACCGTTGCCGGTGTTGTAGAGGGCGAAGCGAATGGTCACAGTCGAGGGCGGTATCGCCTGGAAGGTGTTGTTCTCTGGTGGATTGTACAGCTCGAGGTGGAAGCCCGCTACCTGTGGATTAACTATACCCACGTCGTATGTGACGTTGTAGGCGGGGTCCGCCCTCGGATACGCGATGAGAGTGAACCAGTAGGTGTCGTTCAGTTGGTTTAAAGGTGGTGTGACGACGAGATGCACCTCGATGGTCTCCCCCTTATCCATCCACACCTCGCACGGAGGACCTGTCGGGCCGGGAGGGATCATCGTAAGGCTCGTCCAGAGGAGCAGGTTGGTCCAGTTCTGTGGGATGTTGGTGACATTGATGGTGACCAGATCGCTTGCGGCCGTCCCGTTGTTGGTCAGCGTCAAGTTGAAGCCGATGGGGTTGATCCCCTGTGCCACCTTTACACTCGAAGTGTCGTTCAGCTCCATGGCCAGGTCGTACCCGGCGACGTCGACCTCGTCCCCAAGCATCACGAAGGCCGCACAGGCAACTAGCACGATTAGCAACGGTCGTACTCCGAAGTTAATGGGATCACCCTCAACCCATGTCCTCGATTCTATGTCCCGACTCGCTATTTAATGATATTGGATTGATGTGTGGACCGGTACAAGTACGTTCGACGTCGCTACTGACCCACGGGCCCGCGCCATGACTTGTAGGAGAGCCTCTGTGCCAGCTCCAGCGCCCCCCACGCGTCCGCCAGGTCCATTGCGCGCACCGTGCCGCCGGGCCTGCGGCCGAAGAAGACGACGCCAGGGGCACGCAACCTCTCCACGAGCCGGTCACGGTCGGCCCGGGCCGTGGCCCAGATCCAGACCCGACCTGGCCTGCGGGGTTGGCAGGATATCGCCCGGGCCTCATCGGCGTCCCTCACGCTGCACACCGGCAGCACGGGTCCCACCATCCGTTCGTTGGTGATGCGCATCCCGGGGTCGCAGCCCTCCATCAGCGTGGGCTGGAAGTACATGCCCACCGGGTCCGCCTCGGAGCGCCAGTTGATGCGCTCGCCTCCATGAACGGCCCTGGCGCCCAGCTCCTGGGCCTCCCTCACCAGCTCCTGGATGTGCTCCAGGGCGGCCAGCGAGGCCACGGGTCCCACGTCGGTCGTCGGGTCCGACGGGAGGCCGACACGCAGGGAGTGGAGCTCCCCGTCCAGGGCGGACATCAGCTCGTCCCGGACGTCCTGCTGGACCAGCACCTTGCCGATGGAGGAGGGCAGACGGCCCGAGTCCGTGAAGCGGGATGCCACGATCTCCTTGGCGGCGGAAGCTAGGTCCACTCCGTCCCAGACGATGGCAACGTCCGCCGTCTCCCAAGCTCCCACCACGGCCTTGCCCAGGGATGTGGCCTGGGCGGCCGCGTCCAGGGAGGTCTCCCCCTCCTCGAACATGACCAGTCCATCGACGCGGGGCGATTCGGCCATGATGCCCAGCAGATGGCTGGCGTCGTCCGGCACGACCGCCGACAGGGCCTGGACGCCGCGCTCGCGCATGACCTCATCGGCGGCCCTGAGGGCCATCATGCTGGTGACCGGCACGTCGATGGGGGCTGCCAGGAAGGTGAAGTTGCCTGTCATTACGGAGGCCGAGAGCGAGAGCATCGAACGGGACAGACCGCCCAGGCAAGGCACCATGACGGCGACGGTCCCGATGCCCTCCATGAACATCCGGGTGCCGTCGTCCCACCTCCGCTTGAGGATCGCAGCGGCCATGTCCTCGAGGACGTCGGGGGCGCAGAACGCCCGGATGCGCTCCATCTCCCACTCCATGCCCTTGCGGGTCCTGCCCTCGGCGGTCCCCGCCCTTGCCAGGTCGTCGGCCATCTCCTCCAGCCGCGCCAGGACCTGGGAGATCAGCTCGACCCGCGTGCGTGGGGTGATGTCGCGAAGCCGCTGGTGCTGGGCGGACCCCGCCTCCAGCGCCCTTCCGACCATGGGCAGGTCAGCCAGGTGTACCCTGGCGAAGGCTGCCTCCTCCATGCGAGAGGGGCTCACCTCCACCGAGCCCCTGGCCCGTCGATAGCGCTCGGCGAACCTCTCCTCGGGGGTCGCGGCCGCGCCGCCGCCCCGCGGGAAGAGGCGCCGGCCCGTCCGCTGACCGATATCCCGGCCAGCCAGGGCCAGCCTGGGGTCCCGTGCCACCTGGTCGGCGTCCATGATGTACCTG
>JAUVEQ010000056.1 GCA_030594725.1 Methanobacteriota archaeon | reverse complement strand
TGTCCCACGGCGGCATCGATCACCAGCAGTATCTCGTCTGGCTGCGCCACCTTGGCGATGCGCTCCATCTCGCGGATCAGGTCGTCCTCCAGGGCATGTCGCCCCGCGGTGTCGATAATGATCACGTCCCTGTCCTTGAGGTCCTTGAGGCCCCTCTTGACTATCTTGGCCGCGTCCTTCTCCTTCCGGTCCAGGTAGATGGGGACGCTCACCTGCTCGGCGATCTGGGACAGTTGGTCGATGGCGGCGGGCCTGTGCACGTCGCCGGCTATGAGGCCGACCTTGAGACCCTTCTTGCCGTAGAACATCGCCATCTTGCCCGCGGTGGTGGTCTTGCCCTGGCCGTACAGGCCGACGAGCATGATGCGCTGCCTCTTCAGCTTCACAGGCTTGGAGGCGCCGAGGATCTTCACCAGCTCGTCGTGGACGATCTTGATGACGTGCTCCCGGTTGTTCATCCCCGGTGGGGGTTTCTCGGTAAGCGCGCGATTCTCGATCTCCCTGGTGATCGCGACCACGAGCTGGACGTTGACATCGGCCTGGATCAAGGCTCGCTGGATGTCGCGAACGACCTCCTTGATGAGGTCCTTGTCGATGTGAGGTGCGTTCGCTATCTTGCGAAGGGTGTCGCGCAATGAGGTCGAGAGGCTCTCCAATACCATCTTGGGCACCTAGGCAGGCATCCCCAAAGCAACACGGGATAGATAACCCTTACCCTTCATGCGGGCCGAGGATAGAGCAAGCTGGATAGGGAGGGGACGGCCCGCGGAAAATACTCCCCGGGCCGTGGGGGTGAGGGTCATAATGGGCTAGCTTTGTCAGAAGGGATGGGATGCACTCTTAACCAAAACCAGCTCTACCCTCACTGTCTGAATTATTCACCCGGGGGGATTTATACTTTTCGTCCCTAATCGAAAGGTATAAGAAAAAACGTACCTGAATAAGTACGCTGGCTCACCGTCTCAGAACCTCTCGGTCTGCAAGGAAAGCAGATCCTCGGTGGACAGCTTCTCGCCCTTCTTGAAGCGGTCCATCATGTCCTCGGCCACCTGCTTCTGGGCCTTCTCCTGGCGGTCCTTGCGAGCACGCCTGTCACGCCGGCGCAGGCCGGAGATGAACTTGTCGTAATCGTGGACCTTCCGGATGAGGTCGATGTGGGCCTTGTGCTCCGCATCGGCGAGCTGCTTGTTCGCGATGAAACGGCCCTGACAGTCGTCCGCCTTCTTTCGGATGTCGTCCGCCTTCTCGTAGAGCTCGATCATGGTGTCGTGGGCCGTCTGGGCCTGCCGGGCGAGGTCGGAGACCAACCTGTGCTGGGCCTCGGCCTCCTCCTTGGACTGGCGGGAGTCCTTGAGGGCGGTCCGGACCTCCCGGCTCTCCTCCATCTTCTTCTCCTGATCGTCGATCTGGATGTTGAGCCTCTGGATCTGGACCATCAGCTCCTTCTCCTTGTCGGCGGAGAGGACCTGGGTCATGGCCTTGAACTCCAGCGCCTTTCGCTCGTTCCGCATGCGGTTGAGGCTGGGGCCGCCGGTCTCGCCCTGTCGTTCCCGCTTGAGCTTCGTGACCACCTCGTTGAACTCGGTGGCCTTCTTGTTCAGCTCGTCGCGGATGACCTTCGCGTCCTTCACCTCCGTGTTGAGGAGGTTGCGATTGTTACGATGCTCGTTGGCCGCCTGGACCAGCTCCCGGACCTGGGCGTTGTATGAGTCCCGCTCCTCGGCCAGTTGCTTGGTCACCCCGTTGAGGCGGTCCCTCTTGAACTTGTGTTCCTCGGCCAGGCCATTGAGGCGGTCCCTCTTGCGTTCCAGATCGGGCAGGATGTCGAGGGTGGCGGTCTCGATGTCGCCGTACTCCTCGCGGAGCTCGTCCGCGAAGGTGCGCTCGGGTTCCTTCGGCTCGGCCTTGGGTTCGGCCGCGGGTGCTTTTGCCTTGCCCTCGGTCTCCTTCTCTTCCTCCGGCCCGGCCTTGGGTTCGGCCGCGGGTGCTTTTGCTTTGCCCTTGGCCTTCTTCTCTTCCTTCGGCTTGACCCCATCGGCGGCCTCTGCCTTGACGGGGACGGGAGCGTCCGCCGCGGGTTCGGTGGTGGCCGGGGCGGGTCCCTCGGCGACCTCCTTCTTGGGCTCGGGTAGTGCCTTGACCTTCTCGGCCTCGGCCAGTAAGGGTGATGCTTCAACGGGTGGAAGCTTCTCCGGTTCCGCCTGTTCCTCTGGCGCCACGGAGGGTTTCTTGGCGGCCGCCTTCTTGGGTTTCTTGGCGGCCGTCTTCTTCTTGGGCTCCTCGACTGCCTTCTTCTCGGGACCCTCGGCGACCTCCTTCTTGGGTTTCTTGGTCGCCTTCTTCTTGGGCTCCTCGGCAGCCTTCTTCTTGGGCTTCTTCGAGGGCTCCTTCTTGGGTTTCTTGGTCGCCTTCTTCTTGGGTGCCTCAGGCTCTTCGGCAGGTGCCTTATCAGCACTGGCCTCTGCTACCTTCTCGACGACCTCGTCCTCAGAAACCGCTGCCCCCTTGGGGGGCTTGTCTATATCCTCCGCCCCTGGCTCCACTGCGTCCTCTTTCGTTCCGGTAACAGGCGCTTCGACGTCAGTGGGATTCTCATCTGCCATGAATGGTCCTCTGGGCGGTCGTGAATACTGGCAACCGGGATTGCCCGGCTCGTGGCCAAATACGCTTATTATTAATAAGGTTTGCTGAGTACGGCTTGGGTCTGAAGGTCCGATTGGTGGTTTTCGGACCCCTTTTGGACCTTCGCTCACCCCCCGTACGAAGTTTTAATACTCGTAATCGTCATCGCAGAGGCCCCCAGTGGGAGTCTTGGTCGGTGGGACGATGGAACAGGTCTGGATAGAGAAGTACAGGCCGAAGACCCTGTCCGAGGTCGTGGGACAGAAGGAGATAGTGGAGAGGCTCCAGGCCTACGTCAAGATCAAGAGCATGCCACACCTGCTGTTCTCCGGCAGGCCAGGGACGGGCAAGACCACCTGCGCCATCGCCCTTGTGCGCGAGTTCTACGGGGAAGGCTGGCAACTGAACTTCCAAGAGCTGAACGCATCCGATGAACGGGGCATCGACGTGGTCCGCCACAAGATCAAGGACTTCGCCAGGATGGCTCCCATCGGAAGCGATTTCAAGGTCATCTTCCTGGACGAGGCCGACGCCCTTACCTCTGAGGCCCAGGCCGCCCTGAGGCGTACCATGGAGATGTACACGCGCACCTGCCGTTTCATCCTGAGCTGCAACTACTCGTCCAAGATAATAGAGCCCATCCAGAGCCGCACGGCGGTCTTCTCGTTCAGACCGCTGCGACCAGAGGACGTCAAGGAGTACCTCGGACGCATCGCATCCGCCGAGGGCATCGAGATCGAGGAGGACGGACTGGAGGCCATCGTGTACGTGGCCCAGGGTGACCTGCGCAAGGCCACCAACTCCCTGCAGGTCGCGGCAGCGATGGGCACCAAGATCGACGACGAGGCCATCTATCGCTCGACCCAGACCGTCAAGCCAGACGAGATCAAGGACCTCATAAACACCGCCCTGTCGGGAGACTTTGCCAAGTCCCGCAAGTCCCTCGAGGTCATCCTCATCGAGAACGCCCTGTCGGGGGAGGACCTTATCCGCCAGATCCACAGGAACGTCTACGACCTGTCCATCAAGGAGCGGGACAAGGTCCGTCTGATCGACAAGATCGGCGAGGTGGAGTTCAGGATGGTGGAAGGCGGCAACCCCAGGATCCAACTGGAGGCCCTGCTGGCCCACTTCGCCCTCGTGGGCGAGGACATCCTCTGAACCTCGTTCCCAATCCCTGTACCTGGCCGGGAAGAATTAAGTAGCAAGCCCTGGCTGTTTTCCACCCATGGAAGAGCAAGGCGAAGAGAAGGAAGGTGGGAAGGGGGGCTTCATCGAGGGGAGGTCGATCATTGTCGTCCTCGTCCTTCTCATCGTCATTGGAATCTTGCTAGCCTTCGCTGCTTTACCCCTCTATCCTGACGTTATCGTCCACGAAAACAGGGTCGATGCGACCAATGAGTTCACCTCCAGCGAACGGATCGAGCTGGAACCCGAGACCTACGAGGTCTGGACCTCCACATCCTTCTGGGGGCTCTTCAACCTGGATCAGCCCGTCGTGTACGTGAACACGACGACCGGTGAGCCGATCGACGTCGACTATGTCCGCAACGGCGATGATCGGGACATCAAGGGGAACAACTGCCAGCACTTCGCCACCTTCGTGATCGAGGACGCGGGTGAGTATGACGTGATCATCATCGCGGGGGTCCTCTCGATGGACTTCACTGGCTCGACGGCAGTGTACATCCTGGAGGAGCGGCCCTTGGCGTACAGCATATTGCTCTGGACCGGGATCCTCCTGGTGATCGCGGGCATCTTTGGTCTGATCGCCCTGGCCTTCATCAGGTACTCAGCGGGAGAGGCGGAGCGTGCCAGGAAGAAGAGGGAGCAGGCCCCGCCCATGCCCTACCCACCTCAGGGTTATCCCCCTCAGGGATATCAGCGATACCCGCAGCAGCCTTACCAGCAGCCGCCCTACCAGCAGTACCAGCAACCTCCCTACCAGCAACCGCCGCACGGAGGATACTACCCGCCCCCTCAACAGCAGCCACCGCCTGGATACCAGCCCTATCCACCGCCACAGCAGGCTCCACCCCCGCCACCTCCTCCGCCTCCGCCTCCGCCCCCACCTCCTACAACGCCTCCAAGACCACGGCCTCCTCAGTGAGCGCCCATTGCCGAAATTCCAAAAAGGCCGAGAGGCATACGGTGTTCGATGACCCGAGAGGATGATGGCTCCCGAGGAAGCCTCTTCCGGATGGCCTACGATGTGCTGATGGTCACATCCGCGCAGTTCTGGATAGTGGCAGCCGCTCCTTTCTACATCGGATGGTTCCTCTCCACCCGTGAGATCTGGCCGAACCTCGACGTGATCTTGGGAATGGTCATCGTGGGACCGTTGATCGCCGGGTCGACCCTGGCCTACAATGCGTACACCGACGTGCGGATCGATCTCTTCAACCCGCGAAAGGCCCACCTGGCCTACGTGGCCGGTTGGATAAGCCCCCAGGTCGTGCTCAATCTGGCCCGGGGCCTTGTCGTCATGGGTCTTCTGCTCTCCCCGCTTCTGGGCTGGGAGTTCACGGTCCTGATCGCGATCGCGGTGCTCCTGTCGTTCCTCTATTCCTATCCTAGGACGAAATTGAAGAGCCTGGCCGGGGGCGATGTGCTGGTCAACATGATCGGCCTGGGGGTCATCATCCCCCTCGCCGGTTGGGCGGCCTCGGGGGTCAGCATCTCGGAGTTCCCGATGTGGTACCTCCTGCCGATCCTCTTCGCCCTGGGTTCCCTGTACTGCCTGACCCTGGTCCCCGACTACGAGGCCGACCGAAGGGCGGGATACATGACCTTGGCCGTCGCCCTGGGCCAGAGACCCGTCGTCCTGCTGGGATTCGCATTGCTGGTGGCCTCCGTGGTCACCAATTTCGCCAGCGGTATCATGGGCTACGTCCTGTCACCCGACCTTGTGATCCGGGTCTGGCCCATATACGGGGCCCAGGTGGCCCTCTTCATCTACTACGGTTCGGACGTCTCGTACAAGGGGATGCTCGCGACGATCGGGACCCAGTGCATCGGCCACGGGGTAGGCGTGGGATTGATGATGTACGCACTGGCTGGGGTCTGGCTCGTGTGAGGGCCGTGTCAGGCGACCTTCCTGCGACGGTACAGGAGGATGGTGTGACCCCGACGCTCCACGATCTCAGCACCCAGGGCCTCGGCGAGTTCCTGGGCGATCCCGACCTCGCCCGTCCTGTCCCCTCCAGCCGCTCCCCGCTGAAGACGGACCTTGACAAGATGGTTCCGCTTGAGCTGGGCGTCCAGCTCGCCCACGATGCCCGCGCTCACGCCGCCCTTGCCCACCTGCACGGTGGCCTCGATGCGCTGGCCTTCCGCCCTCAATCGGTTCCTTTGGCTGTTGTCCATGATAAGGTCACTCCTCATCGGTCGGTTCCGTCGCCGCCGCTGGTGAGGGATCTTCCCCGGGCATCGCCCGCTGGCCCAGCGGTATCCTGCTCATGTGGCCGCAACGGAGACAGGTGGTCACCACCCGGCCACGACTGAGACGGGTCCTGGAGGTGACCCCGGGTTGGAGGTAACGGTAGCAGCCTCGGCAGAACCTCCTGCGAAAGGCCGTGGGGACCCTCACGTTGTATCGCATGCCCACGCGGCGGGCCAGGTCCACGTACCGGTCCGCGTGCTCCATCCTGCCTGCGATTGCCGCCAGGTCCGCTTCCCTCATCAGGATGTCAATGCGTTCCCGGGCGATCTGGACCATCTCCTTGGTCCTCCTTCCACGACCTCTGCGTGCCACGGCCGTCGGTAGGCTGCGTTCCCTAGATAATCCTTGTGGGACCGTGGACGTGTGTTCTCTGTTCAAATACTGCTCGCTCCTTGTGGCTCATGGCCTCAAAATATCACGTTGCCAGTCACCACCCCGGGGCACGCCTATGGAAGTACTGGGTCCCGGTGACGGAAGGGGAAACTCCTATATACGGACTCCAGGGTACCAATGGATGCCCATGGCATCTAGACGCTTCACCATACTGATGGTAGTCATCCTCTCCTTGTCCTTGATACCCCCAGGGATGTCGCTGGCCCTCTCGCCGGATGGCCCGGAACCCGGCATCGAGACCACCGACGACCGGTGGTGGCTCACCTGGCCCAGCGACATGGACCGTGACGGCGTCCACGATTGGCTGGAGGACCTGGCCTCGAGCGCCCTGGCAGAGGACCCCGATGCCCGACTGGACATCGTGGTCGACCTGGACCGGGTCCCGACAGATGTCGATGTGGCCCGATTGGAGGGCCTTGGCATGGAGGTCCAACATGTCTCGGTATACGTGGACGCGGTGCTGGGATCGGTACCCGCAAGGAGCATCGAGACCGTTCGCGCCCTCCCCGGGGTCGTGATGCTCGAGGCCCAGGGCCGCGGGATGCCATCGATGAGCTCCGCTGGCCCTGCGGTCGGCCTCGATGTGGTGCACGAGGACCTGGGCTACGACGGCACTGGTGTCACCGTGGCCGTTCTGGACACCGGCATCAACCCGAACCACGTCTCCTTGGACGACATGGACGACGTGGACATCACCGACGACCCCAAGCTCGTGATCTTCTTCGACGCCTACGCCAACTCCACCGCCCCCGCCTACGATTCCGGCGAGCACGGCACCTGGGTGGCGGGCATCGCCACGGGCACTGGCGGAGGTAACAGCCCCCACGTCGGCAGTGCGCCGGGTGCAAAGCTGGTCGGCCTGCGCATCGGAAGTTCCGGTGGTTTCCCGGAATGGTCTGCCCTTCGAGGCCTGGAATGGATCATCGCCAACAAGGAGACCTACAACATCTCGGTGGCGGTCTGCTCGTGGGGCATAGTGCTGGGCGGACCCAACGACCACAACGGCAACAGCGCGATCTCCAGGGCCGCGGACGAGGTCGTGGCCGCCGGGATAAACGTGGTCGTCGCCGCAGGCAACTCGGCCCTCTCGGCCACCGTGACCTCTCCCGGCGATGCCAACAACGTGATCACCGTGGGAAGCGTGAGCGACAACCATGTCATATCCACCTTCAGCTCCGAGGGGCCGACCACCGACGGCAGGACCAAGCCTGACGTGACCGCCCCGGGTGAGTCCATCACGGGGCCCTGGTCCAACTCCAACACGGGGTACCACACCGGGGACGGCACCTCCGCCTCGGCACCCATCGTGGGTGGGCTCATCGCCCTGATGCTGGAGGCGAACCCGTTCCTGACGCCCGCCCAGGTCAAGCAGGTCCTTCACGAGACCTCCGAGCACAACACCGCGATCTCCGCGAAGTACCTCTTCACTCCCAACAACGGCTACGGCTGGGGCGTGGTGCATGCACCTGGAGCGGTGAGCCGTGCCCTGGACCTTCGTTCGCCATCCCTCGACATTCCCGTCAGCGTGGATTCGGGGGAGGAGATGGACCTTGTCGTGCAGGGCTCCTACACCAGGACCCAGTTCACCGAGCGAGGCGAGAACGGTGAGAGCCGTTTCTCCGAGGACGAGGTCGTCCTGGAGGCGTCGGTTCCCAACGATTGGGACCGTCCCACCCGGGTGACCTACGAGATGGAGGGCGAAATAATCGCGCCTCCCGTGTCCGAGCCTGTGGTGGATGAGGACGGAGCCTGGCAGTTCCATGTCACATTCCGCGTGCTCACGAACGTGGATGACCTCACCACAGGGTACCCCACCATCCGGTTCACGACCTCGGCCCCGGTCACGACCCTGGCCGAGACCTACGCGTTCACGACAAGGGAGATCCTCAACGGGATGTCGGGTCCAGAGGGAAGGACGCGGGTCTCGGTGGGTGGCAACGTGTCCCCGGAGATCGTCGTCACAAGTCCGGACGGCAGGACGGAGACCGCTGATAAGTTCTACGTCGTCAGGTGGACGGACGACGACCCCGATGACAACGCGCGCATATCCTTGTACAACGACCTGGACACCGACCCCGACAACGGCAAGGTGCTCATCACATCGAACATCCTCGAGGACCCCGAGGGCGATGGCGATTCCTACGTGTGGGACACCTCCACCCTGGTGCAGGGAAGGTCGTTCTACGTCATGGCCGTCATAGACGACGGGACCAACGAGCCCTACTCCGCATACAGTGAGGGAACGGTCACGATAAGCCACACTGGAGGGAACTCGCCTCCGTCCGTGGAGGTGGTGGAACCCGATGGCGTGAACGATATCGCCGATCAGACGTACACCATCGAGTACCTTGCGTACGATCCTGATGACATAGCCTCCCTCTCCCTGTACTGGGACACGGATGCTGGGGGCTTCGACGGCATTGCCATCGTCCGCGACCTGGAGGAGGCCGATGGGCCCGGCACCTACATCTGGGACACGTCCAGCATGGACGAGATGGACCACGTCTACGTATATGCCGTGGCAAGCGACGGGCAGAACCCCCAGGCCAGGGCATACGGGAGCGGTCCCTTGACCATCCAGCACGGCACCTCGCCGAGCATCACCCTCTGGTCCCCGATAGGCCAGGCCATCGCCCTGGACGAGCCCGTGACCGTGACCTTCGATCGGGCGATGGACAAGACCTCGACGGAGGCGGCGACCTCCATCACCCCCGACATCCCGGGGACCTTCCAGTGGTCGGGCCAGACCATGGTGTTCGAGCCTGGAGGGGGATGGAAGGCCGAGACGGATTACACGGTGACCGTTGCCAGAAGCGCCCGCGACGAAGAGGCCAACCCCCTGAACGAGGACCACCAGTGGTCCTTCCGGAGCGCCGTCGCGCCCGTACCCACGGACCCCCCGATAGTGACGATCGACACGCCCTCGGAGGCCGAGACTGTATCGGGCCTGGTGTTCATCGAGGGCACGGTGAAGGACCTGGGCGCCGGTGGAGCCGTGGAGGTCCGGATCGATGGCGGGGATTGGCGCGACGCCACGGGCACCACCGATTGGACCCTGGCGTGGGACACCGAGGCCATAAACGATGGCCAGCACACCATCTCAGCAAGGGGCGCGGTGGGTGAGGACAGCACAGGACCTGTGGCGATGGTCAACGTGACCGTCCACAACGCTCCCAACACCGCTCCCGTGGTGCATCCCGTCGACGACCGGAAGGTGAACGTGGGCCAGACCGTCACGATCCAGGTGGAGGCAGAGGACCCGGACGGCCAAGGGATCGTGTTCACCGACGATACCGAGCTGTTCGATATCGACCCATCCAATGGCCTCATCACCTTCACTCCCACCGAGGATCAGGTCAGTCAATGGTACATCACCATCACGGTGTCCGACGGCATCGACCAAACCAAGGAGACAATTATAATTACCGTGGAACCACAAGAGGAGAACGAGTCCTTCCTGGGGCTCTCCCTCACAATGAACCAGGTCCTAGCGGCCCTGGTGTTGCTGATAGTGGTGATCATCGTGATCCTCGCCGTGGGACGCCGCAGGCGCGTCAACCGGACGCAGGAGGGGACGGATGGCCCCGCACCCCGCTCGTCGATGGGGGACGTATCGTGAAACATTCATCTAGGACCCGGCCCATCTGGCGGCCCATGCGTCGCAGCACCCGATCCCGCTGGTACGTGGCGATAGGCCTAGTGGTCCTGCTGACCCTCGCCTCGACCGCCGGCGCGGCCCAGGCTCCGGGGGATGTGGCGTACAGCCTCTCGGGCGTCTCGGGGGCAGACCCCGCCGAGGCACCGACCCGGCAGGCACCGGCCACCGTCGACGGAACGCCCTGGTGGGAAAGGACCGCCATGGATGCGGACCATGACGGGATGTTCGACATGCTGGATGTGCTGGTCGACGCGGGTTCCCTGGAGCCATTGGACGTGCTGGTGGACCTCGACCACGCGCCGACCGACGCCGAGGCTGTCCGGCTTGCAGGCCTCGTGGGTGCCCAGGGATGGGCATTGTTCCCCAACATCCGGATCGTGGGCCTCAGCGCGGTGCCTCCGATGGTCCTCGACAGGCTCCTCGACGCCCCTGGCGTGGTCATGCTGGAGCCCCGGATGGAT
>JAUVEQ010000256.1 GCA_030594725.1 Methanobacteriota archaeon | reverse complement strand
GTCAGCCTCCGTCATCCACACGGCGATGGCGTCGCCGGTGCCTCCGGACCAGTTCCTGCCCAGGACCGAGTCCCGGCCACCCGCCAGGAAGGCGGTTGCCAGGGGCAGCACCGGGTCGGCCCGGGGCGAGACGATCGCCAGGTCCGCCTCCTCCACGGCCCATCGGTTGCCGTTGAAGGACACGGCAAGGCCCCCCTCGTTCCGCACGGTCCGGAAGGCGTCCACGTCGGTGATGCTGTCGCCCACGTACATCACCTGGTCCATCGGGACGTCCTCCAGATCGGCGGCCCGCCTGATGCTGGTGGCCTTCTCGGGCCCACCGACCGGGCGGACCTCCTCGACGACCATGTAGACGGACAGCTCGGGCAGCTCCTCCCAGAACAGAAGGTCCAGGTCCTCCACGGTGGCCTGGTCCTCGGGGGAGAGGTCATCGATACCCTGGGCTCCTGCCGGGAGGTCGATGGGGTCCCTGGCAAGGATGCGACCGACCTGCTTGCGGACGACGTCCACCTCGGACTCGGGGATGTCGAAGTCGGAGAGGTCCACCTTGGTGCAGAAGGACTGGGACGGCGGGAATCCGATGGCCCCGCACACCGCGCGGACGTACTGGCAGTAGGAGGTGGAGATTATGTAGGCCGGGCCCTGCTCCGCGATGCCCCGGAGGACCTCGTCCGCACCGGGCACCATGAGGATGCCCTCTGCCGAGAACGCCCTCATCCGCTCCTGGGTAAGGCCATGGGCCATCATGAAGGGCAGGATGAGGCGCAGGGTGTCCCCCGCCCGGTAACCGGGCATCTGGACCACCTCGGCCAGGTAGTCGTCGTAGAGGCTCACCCTCCGGAAGAACTCGCCACCCTCGGGTATGATGGCCGAGGCAAGCTCGGCGGCGTTGTCGTTCTTCGTCACCGGACCCTCCAGGTCGGTGCAGAACAATCGACCGCTGGACTGGCCGCTCATCCCTCACCATCCCCCAGAAGCTCGATCTCGACTATCTCGGAGAGGTCGGCCCCCCTTTCCACCTTGTGGCCGCTCATGTAGGGCCACTTGTCCCGGATCTCGAGACGACCCTCAGCAAGCTCGCCCACGGTGTGGGCGATGAGTGGCAGCTCCCTCCGCTCCCCCTCGGCCCGTATCTTCCGGAAGAGGGGGTTGGACTCGCCCTGGTTCATCATGATCCAGCTGGTGCCCCGCTCCTTGTCCTCGGCCCACAGCTTGTCCCAGCCCTCGCCGGTGAGGGGGAATCGGCAATATGCCACCGGCGGTCCCCGGTCCAGCTCCGGGGTGACCAGGTGCATCATCACACCCTGCTCCGTCTCGTCCAGGGCCATGATCTTCCAGATGACCTCCTGCCAGGTGCCCGTAGGGCCCCAGGGGAGTGCGGGATGGAGGTTGATGGCGTCCCATGTCTGGCACTCGGTGGGGCTCCAGATGAGCATGTATCCAGCGAGGATGCACACCTCCGGGCTGTGGCCCGCCGCCTTTATGGCCTCGATGACCCTCTCGCCGTAGGCATTGCGCCACTCCAGGAGGGCGTGGGAGGGGGTCGCGAAGTCGTCGGTCTCGGCCAGGCCCATCTTGCGAAGCACCGGTTCGACCTTGAGGTGGGACAGGGTGATGAGGTCTATGCCGAGGTCGTTGACCAGCTTGTAGAACATCTCCCTCTCCGGGCCCTCCTTCGTACCTGGCCCCTCCCCGGGTTCCCTGTTGGAGAACACGAAGGGGATCTCCACGTCCAGCTGACCGATGTTCTTCCGCTTCCATATCTCCATCAGCAGGTTCCTCGCGGCCTCGTCCCTTCCCGTCGAGAACCAACCCAGTTGCAGTGTCATTCCGATAACCCCCTAGCGATCTTGAAAGAACTCCAGTTCCTTTAATTGCTTGCTGAGAAATCTGGCCCCGGGATAGCTGTCGCGGCCAAGGCCGGACAGGCTCTGGACGGCACACACGTGGGCAAGGACACCGGCCTTGCGTGGCGAAAGGCCGTAGATCATGCCAGCGATGTACCCAGCGTTGGCCACATCGCCCGCTCCCACGGAGTCCCCCGTTACCTTCACCCCGTCCTCCCCACCGGATTGAACGAGGTTCGAACCGTCCTTCCAGAAGGTCTCGAGCCCTTTTCTACCCCGCTTGCACACCACCACACCGACGCCCATGCCAAAGAGGCGGTCCACCGCCTTCACCACGGTCCTCTCTCCGGTCATGAAGAGCGGCTCGCCCTCGCTGGGCATGACGACGTCCGCACGCTCCAGTATCGGAGCGATGCTCCCCGCTCCCCTTGCAGCGTAGAGCGCTCCGGGATCGACGGTGAGCTTCATGTCCTGGGGCAGTCTCTCGACCGCTTCCAGCTGGGCTCCCAAGGGGACGTTGCCCACGAAAGCGGTGATATGGAGCACTCTTGCTTTGGCGATCTGTAGATGGTCGACATCCTTGGGACCGAAGGTGTCGTTCGCGTTGGGGAACACGACGATGGACCTGTCACCGTCGGGACCCACGGCGATTACCGTGCTACCGCTGCTGCCCCGTCTGACCACGCCCAGGTCCGTCGGGTCGCCGAGGCCCTCGATGAGACGGTCGCCGGTCTCGCCCTCGCCCGCGGCTCCGATGTAACCCGTTCGGAAGCCCATACGCTTGAGGGCGTAGACCGTGTTGGCGGCGGACCCGCCAGGTGTGATCGACACGGGTGGGCCTCCAAAGGACTCGAGGGTGTGGCTTAGGTGGCGCATGTCCCCGCGCCATCCGAATATCTCGGTGCCGGGTTCGAGGCCTGCCTTCTCGACGGAGTCCACCCTGTAGATGACGTCAAGGTTCAGCGCACCGAAGCCAACCACATCCAGATCCGCCTCTGGTCCCATCGGCTCCCCCGTGTGCTCAGTGCACGGTCATCGGGGGATAAGTAATTACTCTACTCCCATCCCCGTGGGGAGTTGGGGTGGGGAGTTGGGGTGGGGAGGGGTGAGGGGGGCTCACTCGTCCTCGAACTCCTCGATGAGGCCGCCCATGTACACCGGGGTGAAGAGGCACTCTCCGGGAGGCACGAGCACGTCGTCGGGACCCTGGTCCCCGCCCTCGGGCGCCGTGACGTCAAGGCCCTTGACGAGCACGGCCGGTGTGGCCTCGTCCGCCTCGCCCATGAGCAGCGTCCCGGTGGAAGCGAGCATGTCCGCCACGTTGCGTCGGGTCACGTGGAGGGGCTTTCCGAAGAGGTCCGACCGCCCCCTCACGTCCTCCACGCCCTCGATGCCCGACCACCCCAGGGCCATGCCCACGGTGCCGAACCTCAGGGGCTGGACGTGGCTGTCCACGACCACCACGGCCAGGTCGGGACTGCCGCGTGCCGACAGCTCGGCGCGGATGCGGCGGGCCGCCTGCCATGCGTCCCGGGGCCACAGGATGGCCTTGCCCTCGGGTACGTTGGAAAGGTCCGCGCCACCATTGGCCACCATGATGCCCCGGGCGTAGGTCAACAGCGCCCCCGGAACACCGCCCAGCACCCGGTCCGACTCGTCGATGGCGACCTGGCAGAATTCGGCGGGCAGGTCCGAGCCAATGGCCAGCTCCTCGGCCTGCGCGGACACGTGGACCGAGGACAGGTCCACCACCCGGCCCTCCCACATGGCCACCGCCTTGCTTGCCACCACCAGGACGTCCCCGGCGACGGGCGCCTCCCCCGCCTCGTCCAGGGCGGCCAGGATGCGCTCGGGCAGGTCGTCCCCGGGCTCCAGCACGGGCATGGGCAGGGGTATCAACCGCAGGGGGCCAGTTGGAGCCATGGCTCCCCCATCGGGATTATCGATGATAAAGGCTGTCGCCCGTCAGCCTTCGGCCTTGAGACGCGCCAGGTCGGCATCCACCATGAGGCCCACCATCTCCTCGAAGGGGACGCGAGGCTTCCAACCCAGGACCCGGTGCGCCTTGCTGGCGTCGCCCAGCATGTCCACCTCCTCGGCGGGCCGGTAGAAGCGCGGGTCGACCCTCGTGTGGGCCTCCCAGTCCGAGATGCCCACCCGGGCGAAGGCCGCCGCCACCATGTCCCTTACAGAGTGGGCCTGGCCGGTGGCGATGACGTAGTCGTCCGCCCGGTCCCGCTGGAGCATCCTCCACATGGCCTCCACGTACTCCGGGGCGTAGCCCCAGTCCCTTCGGGCGTCCAGGTTGCCCAGGAAGAGGGTCTCGTCGTGGCCCATGCTTATGCGGGCCGCGCTCTGGGTGATCTTCCGGGTCACGAACAGGGGACCCCGCCGGGGTGACTCGTGATTGTACATGATGCCGCAGGATGCGTGAAGGTCCTGATGCTCCCGGAACTGGACCACGGCCTGGTGGGCCATGAGCTTGCTGGACCCGTAGGGGTTCCGGGGTCTGAAGGGAGTGTCCTCGTTCTGGGGGCTCTCCGTCACGTCCCCGAAGAGCTCGGAGGTGGAGGCCTGGAAGAGCCGGGTCCCCGGTGAGTGCCTCCGGATCCCGTCCAGGAGCCTGAGCACGCCCATGCCGTTGATCTGGAAGACCTTCACCGGGTCCTTCCACGCCAGCGTCACCATGGTGATGGCGCCCAGGTTGTACACCTCGTCGGGGGCGATCTCCCGGATGACCCTGTGGATGCCCCGGGTGGTCGCCAGGTTGCCGTAGACCTGGTGGATGTCGTCCAGGCATCCCTCCAGGTGGGCGAGGCACTCCTCCCTTCGGGTCTCGATGAGGCC
>JAUVEQ010000030.1 GCA_030594725.1 Methanobacteriota archaeon | reverse complement strand
GCCATAGGCGACCTTTCCGGTATACGGAAGGGCTCGAGGGGGAGACGTATGAACCGCATCGTGAACGCGATGCCCTTCAACCGTCTCTCCATGTTCATCGAGTACAAAGCCGCCTGGGCGGGAGTACCCATCATCAAGGTCGATGAGGCATACTCGTCTAGCGAATGTCGTATCTGCCATCAGGACGGGAGGCGACCGAGCCAGGGTCGCTTCGTTTGTACGTCCTGCGGGGAGTACAATGCCGATCTCAATGGTGCTGTGAACATAGGCAGTAGGGCCTTGGCCTATATGGCCATCGCCGGGGCGCCTGGTATTGCGCCCTTGAGGGGGACAGCGAGCCCCCAAGTTAAGTGCGACGCCGTGTCGAGCTAAACAAGTACTGATAATCTATTTGTAGCCTGCCCCCCATTCCAAACCGGTCAGTGTGTACGCTATCAAGAGTCTTCGCCGACGTACGACTCGTGTCGTCCTGACCGTTCTTGGGGTGGCATTATCCATAGCCCTCACAGTGACCATGTTGTCCATAGGCGAGGGGCTCCGCACATCGACCGATGACCTTGTCCAGTCCACGGGCGTGGACCTGTTCATCGTGCCCAAGGGCTCCGATTACCTGTTCTTCAACGTGGACTTCATCCAGGGTACCGACCTGGCCCGGGACATCGCCGACGACCTGGGGCCCGACGCGGACACGGTCACACCCCGTTTCACACCCAGCCGTCAACTCTACGTCCGGACGGCCGAGGGCAACGGGGACGCGCGGTCCCTCGGCGCCCAGGGCAACGGGGTGATCCCCGACACCCTCGGAGACATAAGCGGCTTCTCGATCGTGGAAGGGAAGTACTTCACCCGAGGGGACGACCCCTTTCGCGACGACCCCTCGTTCAGGGCGGGCATCTACGACCCGGCGGTCTTCGCGAACTTCACGGGCGAGATAGTCATCAACAGGGCCCTCGCCGACGAGATGGGTCTCAAGGTTGGCGACCAGCTGGTCCTCTCCTCGTCCCAGTCCTTCGTGGAAAGTGTCACGCTTTCCGTGGCCGGCGTCTACGTGGCCGACTTCGAGGGCACGGAGTTCCGGTCGTTCCACCTGTCGCTCTCGGAGCTGCAGTACATGCTCCAGCGCTTCGACGACCCCGTCACTGAGATCCTGGTGGACCTTGCCGAGGGTGTGGACACCGACGATACGAGGGAGAGGCTGGAGAACGACTTCGAATACTCGCCTCGCCTCACCGTCAGCACCGACCGGGACATATACAACACCCTGGGAAGCCTCTTCGACACCTTCGAGGGCTTCGCCACGCTCATCGCCCTCATCACCATCGTGGTGGCGCTCCTCTTCATATCCACCGTCATGATCATCTCGGTCAAGGAGCGGACCCGGGAGATCGGGGCGCTTCGTGCCATCGGGTTCAGCCGGTCCTCCATCTTCAAGCAGGTGCTCATCGAGGGCATCATCATCTCCCTCGTGGGCTTCGCCCTGGGCCTGATGATGGGCTTCTTGGACGTTTGGGCGCTGGACGAGTATCTGAGGAGGACGATCACCGGGATCCCCGAGGGGATCCACGTGACGGAGATAACCGGGATGGTGATAATGGAGGTCACGCTGGTGGCCCTCGTCATCGGTGCGGTCGCGGGGCTGCTCCCCGCATATTGGGCGACCAGGATCGATATCGCCAAGACCCTGAGGCAGGAGTGAGACAGGCCATGCCACACCATGAGGAGACACCCCACGAACTGGCCCTCAACCCTCACGTGTCCAGGTTGCCCGTGGCCATCCGGAACCTCCTGCGAAGGCCCATGAGGTCGATAATGACCTGTGCCGCCGTGGCCATCTCCATGGCCCTGCTTGTCTCCATGTTCTCCGTCTCCGAGGGCATAATGGACTCGGCCGAGGTGCCCCTCTTGGAGTCCCGGGAGGACCTGGTGATCAATCCGGACCAGGGAAGGATCGAGCAGTCCCACACCATCGCGGCCGACATCACCTCGTGGGACGAGGTCTCGTTCGCCACGCCTGCGCTGTACCATGACATGCGGGTGCTGCTGCCAGATCCCGATGCAGAGGAGGGGCGCTTCCCCAAGGTGGTCGAGGCCCTTGGCATCGTCCCGGCCCGGTTCTGGGAGCTCATGGGCGAGCAGGAACGGGAACGCTTCGACCAGGACGAGTGGTTCACATATCAGGACGACCCCTTCTTCGGCAACGGGACCTACGACGGGTACTTCACCGGTGAGATACTCCTGTCCCAGAACCTGCGCGGACCCGACCTCCAGGTGGGACACGTCCTTCCGGTGATCGCCCTGGACCGGGTCGTCAACATGACCGTGGTCGGATTCTTCGACCACGAATGGGCGGGCCTGACGGGCATCGCGGACCTGTCCTTCGCCATCCTGCACCTCTCGGAGCTCCAATCCCTCACCGGCATGGCCTGGGAGGGGGAGGGAGCGTCGGCCAGGGTCGTTGACCTTTCGAACCTCATCTCGGTGGCCCTGACCCCCGAGGCCGTGGAGGATCGGGCCGAGGAGGAGGTCGCGCAGCGCATAAGGGACGAGTATCCGGCATATGCCGAGGACGTCTTCACCAAGGCGGACCAACTGGAGCTCATCCGCCAGGAGACCCTGATCGCCGAGGCGTTCTACATCGCCATCGGCTCGGTATCGATGCTGATCGGCCTGCTGTTCGTGGCCACCATAATGATCGTGTCTGTACTGGAGCGCACGCGGGAGATCGGGATACTCCGGGCCATCGGTATCTCCAGACGGTCCGTTTTCTCCCAGGTCATCACGGAGGCCATGGTGCTGGTGCTCCTGGGAGCGCTCATCGGGATAGTGCCCGGGTACTACGGGGCCGTCTGGGCGGCGGAGAGGATAAGCACCAACGTCGGTGTTAGCATCGACCTGGGATTCTCCACCGCCTTCGTCATCCAGGCCCTGCTCTGGGTGTTCCTTGTGGGGGTGCTGTTCGCCATGTACCCAGCGTACGTGGCAATCCGGATGAACATCGTAAAGGCCATCACAAGCCCGCATTGACAGCGAAAGGGGGAAATCGAGGGAGGACATTAACGTTGGACGTGGGCGCGGAGGACACTCGGATCGCCATTCGCATGGACGACCTCACCAAGGTCTACGAGGTCGGCGAGACGGAGATACGCGCCCTCAACGGTATCGACCTCGAGATCATGAAGGGCCAGTTCGTCTCCATCATGGGACCCTCCGGTTCTGGCAAGTCCACCCTCCTCAACGTCATTGGTTGCATCGACACTCCCACCAGCGGCAGACTGCGGATCATGGACCAGGAGGTCTCCCGCCTCAAGGACAAGGAGCTCACCGCCATCCGCCTCAGCACCATCGGTTTCATCTTCCAACAGTTCTACCTCATCCCGACCCTGAACGCCATCGAGAACGTGGAGCTTCCCATGAAGGAGGCCCGCATCCCTCGCGACGACCGGCACAGGCGCGCCACCCAGCTGCTGGACATGGTGGGCCTGTCCAATCGGATAAGCCACTTGCCCAACCAGCTGTCCGGAGGAGAGCAGCAGAGGGTGGCCATCGCCCGTGCCTTGGCCAACGAGCCCGATATCCTACTGGCCGACGAGCCCACCGGCGAGGTGGACTCCCAGACCTCGGACAGCATCCTCAGCATACTGGAGGACCTGAACAGGGACAGGGGCCTTACCATGGTCGTGGTGTCCCACGACCCCAACGTCGCGAACCGGGCGCCCAGACGTCTCAGCATGGTGGATGGGAAGATAGTCAGCGACCGAAGCGGACCGGTGGTCACCGGCGGTAACGTTCCTAGAGGCACCTGAGGAGGATCGATAAAAATGAGATTCGAGCCCGAGCCACCCTTCGACCGACCCATCCGGGCGGTCGTCTCGGACATCGACGGTACCCTGACCACGCCGGACAGGATGCTGTCGGTGGCGGGCGCCACTGCGGTCATGCGCCTCGAGGCCGTGGGCATACCCGTGCTCCTGGCCTCGGGCAACGTGATGGCGTCGGCACGGGCATACGCCCTGATGCTCGGGACCAGCGGGCCTCTGGTGGCGGAGAACGGGGGAATGGTGGCGTACCGGGGCGCGGGCTGGAGGGAGACCATCGACCTGCTGGCGGATCGAGCGTTGGCCGACGAGGCCTACGGCCACCTCAAGGAACGGATGCCCGAGGTGCGGCCCCTGCTGACCCAGCGCTGGCGGGAGACGGAGATCGCCCTGGAGATGGGGCCCGACGTGAACAGGATCCGAGAGGTCCTCGCCGATTTCCCGGTCCGGGTGGAGTCCTCGGGCTACTCGATCCACATCATCGACGCCAAGGTCAACAAGGGCACCGGCGTCAAGCACGCCCTGGGCCTCATAGACATCCCCCCTCGGGAGGTGATGGTCCTGGGCGATTCCGAGAACGACATCAGCATGTTCGAGCTGGCAAGCCTGAGCGTGGCCGTGAGCCGCAAGGACGAGGCCCTCACCTCGAAGGCCGATTACGTCTGCAAGTGGACCGACGGCGACGGGGTCTTCGAGGCCGTGTCCAAGGTCCTCGGTCCGCCCTGAGCCGACGGGGCCAACAGCAACCTTTTTGCTCTCACGCGTCGTTCCCGGACCGCGAGGGTTTCCCATGGGCATGACCATAATCCAGAAGATAATCGCAAAGGCCTCGGGCAACGAGGAGGTGGCGGTGGGTGACAAGCTCTGGTGCGCGATCGACCTGGCGGCCATGAGGGATTTCGGAGGACCCAACGTCGTCCTTGATTACAGGGAGATGTTCGGTGACCAACCTGTGAAGGACCCGGAGAAGGTGGCCATCACCTTCGACCTGCACCTTCCGGCCCGCGACGCCCAGGTGGCCAACAACCAGAAGCTCCTCCGGGACTTCGCCGACCAGACCGGCGTCCACCTGTTCGATGTGGAGACCGGTGTCGGCCAGCACACCCTGCTGGAGAACGGCATGGTCCGACCCTACGACGTCATCGTGGGCACCGACTCCCACATGAACCTCCTGGGGGCGGTGGGCTCCTTCGCCACCGGCGTGGGCACCACGGACCTGGTGGCGGCGATGGCCACGGGCAAGCTGTGGTTCCGCGTCCCCGAGACCCACAGGTTCGTCGTGAACGGCACCTTCCAGGACAAGGTGGGGGCCAAGGACCTGATCCTCCATGTCCTCAAGGACGTGGGCACCGACGGGTTGCTGTACAAGGCCGTCGAGTTCGAGGGCCCCACCATCGACGCGATGGACGTGGCCGCCCGCATCACCACCATGTCGATGGTCACCGAGATGTCGGGCAAGATCGGTCTCATCGAGTCCAACGACAAGACGGTGGAGTACCTGACGGAGGCCACGGGCCGGCCGGTCGAGGAGTGGCACGCCGACCCGGACGCGCCCTACGTGGAGGAGCGGCGGTACGACGTTTCAGACCTGCCGCCCCTGGTGGCAGCGCCCCACTCGCCGGACAACGTGGTGTCGGTGGAGGACCTGCTGGGGACCCACATCGACCAGGTCTTCGTGGGCTCTTGCACCAACGGCCGCGTGGAGGACCTGCGGGTTGCCGCCGGTATCCTGGAGGACGAGCAGGTGGACCCGGGCATGCGCCTCATCATCACCCCGGCGACCCAGAACGTGGCCAAGGAGGCGGTCCGGGAGGGTCTGTACAACATCTTCATCGAGGCGGGCGCCATCGTTACCAACCCCTCCTGCGCCCTTTGCACCATCGGGCACCCGGGAGTGCTGGCGGAGGGCGACGTGACCATGTCCACGTCGAACCGCAACTTCCCGGGGAAGATCGGCAAGGGAGGAGAGATCTACCTGTGCTCGCCAGCAACGGCGGCGGCATCGGCGCTGTATGGCCAGATAACCGACCCGAGGGAGGTGTGACGTATGACCGTGTTCAAGGGAAGGGCCTGGAAGTTCGACGACGACATCGATACCGACCAGATCTATCCGGGAAAGTACCTGCCCCTCACCGACAAGGAGGAGATGGGCAAGGTCGCCATGTCCGGTGTGGAGGAGTTCGAGGACTTCTCCCAGCGGGTCTCGAAGGGTGACATCCTGCTGGCTGGTGGGAACTTCGGCTGCGGCTCGTCAAGGGAGCACGCCGTGGTGGCCATCCAGTATGCTGGAATATCGGTGGTGATAGCCAAGAGCTTTGCCCGCATCTTCTACCGCAACGCCGTCAACCTGGGCTACCCGATACTCGAATCGGATGCGGTGGACCACATCGGGCAGAACGACGAGCTCGAGGTGGACGCGGACGCCGGGGTGATCAGGGACCTGACGACCGGCGAGGAGTTCACTTGCACGACCCTCTCGGGCCTCGAGCTGGAGATCTCCAAGGCTGGCGGCCTCATACCCTATCTGAACAAGGAACTGGAGAAGGGCTGAGGGGGCTCCCCTACCTCCGCCTGCGCCCACGCTGCATGAGCAGCGCCAACGCCACGAAGGCAACGATGAGCATCAGGGCGATCTGCTCCCAGAGGGTGGAGAACGGCGTCGTCTCCTCCTCGTTGGCCTCCACCGAAACCTGGAATATCTGGATGGTGGTCGTGCCGCTGACATCCGCGGTCACCTTCAGGGTGATGGTGTGAACCCCCTTCGACATATGGGTCGAGAAGCTGGAGGACCTGCCGATGACGCCGTCGATGTCGCTCTCCCATACGAAGGACAGGGGTTCGCCACCCTCATGGTAGCTCCCGCTGGCATCGAAGACCACGGCCGACCCGAAGGGCACGCGTGGCGAGGAGGGCTCGGTCCTCATGATGATCGGCTTGAGGGTGATCCCGTGGCCGGGAAGGTCAGCGACCATCCTCATGGGTTCGGTCTGGTAGGTGTTCGCTGACCCCTCCGGTACCGAGGCGTCGGAGAACCTCCAGACTATGAAGTTCTGGTCCCCGTGGTCCACCTCGATGGTGACCTCGATGATGGCGAACTCCACTATCATCAGCTCACCCTCGATCCGTGGGTGGATCCACTGTCCGTAGCCCTCGGTGGTGGGACGGCTCACCGCGTACTCGAGGGTGCTTAGGTCCACACCGCTGACCTGGGTCAGGGGGCCGTTGTCGTTGACACGGACGATCACCGTGATCGAGCTCTGGGTCACGACCTCGTCGGGTCCGGGGGCTATGTACGAGATGGAGGGGGCCGTGAGGTCCGCCTTCACCCTCTGGTAGAAGGACCCGGACAGGTGGCCCATCGCATCCTCGGCCTTCCACTGGATGTAGTTGTCGACGCCCTCCACCAGGGAGACCCGGGCGGAGCATTCGATGATCTCGCCCCTGTGGGTCCGGGACAGGGGTGGTTGCCAGTTATCGTCTCCCACCACCCGGTAGCTTATGGTGTCCTCCATGACGCCCGAGAGGATGTCGTCCACTACCACGGTCACCTCGACGGCGGGGGAGTTGACGAAGAGGTCATCAGCTGGGCTGGCCTCTGAGAAGACGGGTCCGGTCAGGTCCACCTGGACCCGATGGAGGAAGGAGGTGATGTACTCACGTCGCTCCACGTCGCGGGCGCGCCACTGGATGTAGTTGTCCTTGCCCTCGTCCATGCGCACCTGGGTGACGATGGTCACCCGATGGGGTTCCGCATCGGGAGGCAGCGTCGTGCTGAAGGTGACCCAGGGGGAGTACTCGCCAGGGCTCGTCGAGGTCCGGTACTGGATGTGGCCAAGGTCTATCGGGTTGCCCTGGGTGTTCTCGATCGTGATGCCGACGGTCACGGTCTCGGTGCTGTGCCAGATGCCGATGATCGGGACCGGTGCGCTGAACGAGATGCTGCCCAGGTCCACCTCGATGGGATAGTTGAAGGAGACGGTGGGACCGTTCCCGACAATGTCGGTGGCCTGCCACCTGATGTAGTTGGTGCCCTCGGTGAACAGTTCTTGGACCTCGGCCACGACCGCCCCGTTCTCGTCGGGGGCGGTGAGGGACTCGACCTTGGTCAACTCACCCCAGCCCTTGCTGTCGTCCGCACGGTAGAGCTGGTAGTACACGTCCCTGCCGACACCGGGCCCCAGGGGGTCCTCTATCTCGATGCTGACGATGTGGTCGAGGCTTGCGATCGGATCGCTGGGTTCGTGGTTCCGGAAGTTGACGCCGGTCCCGTCAATGTTGAGAAGGTACTGCTCGGTGCTGAACACCTTGTTCCTGTCGGGGGTCTCGATCGAGACCGTGTAGGTCATCTCCGGTCGGGACATGGCCGGTGTGACGGCGCTCACGGAGATGGGGGTCTCCCGGATCGCGAGCTGGGACCATTCGCCGCCGGTGTCGTCCCGGACGACGACGACCACCTTCCCGGTGGGCGGGTAGTAGGGAGAGGTCGATGCTCCATCCAAGCCAGTGAGGTCGTACTGCACCTTGGCGCCGGTGAAGGTGAGGCCCTCCGAACTGGCGACCCAATCGCCCGAGGTGAGCTCGCCCTGCCGGTCCGCGGTGACCTGGATGGCTTCGCTGAAGGTGAGGGTGTCCACGACCCTCGCCGTGTCCGACCATCGGCCCGTCGTCCGCAGTCCGTGGATGTCCGTGACCTCCACTCGGACGGAGAGGGGACGGCCGGTCGGGAATCCCCAGTGGAGCTTGATGTTGAGCATGATGTCCGTCGTGTCCCAGTACGAACCGCTGTCGGCTGGCCACGCGAAGCGTCCCTCTGCCAGGTCGTTCTCGTCGGAGATCTCCACCAGGGTCTCCGATTCCCGGTAGAACCGGAACACGACGTCCTTTCCCTCGGGGTCGAGGTGAAGGTCCACGTTGTCCAGGGCCTTGAACCCGGTGCGGTGGGTGACGCTGATGCGGAACTGGTACGAACGGTACTCCGCCAGCAGTAGCCCGCCCTCCTCCAGGTCCATCACCTGGAAGGCGTCCCCCTGGAGGGGTGGCAACGTCAGGTCCGAGCCCCTGTAGATGTGAAGCTCGCCCACGTTGACGCCGGTGCTCGAGTCTGCACCAGGAGCCCCCACGAGGACATCGCTGAAGCCATCCCCGTCGATGTCACCCGCTCCGGCAAGACCAGCGCTCAGGTGGTCGCCCGGGTCGGGGCCCAGTTCGACGATCGAGGGGGCGTCACGGAAACCGTTCCAGGATCCCAGGTAGATGTACACCTTCCCACGCTCGGCCTTGCCCTCTGAACTGTGACCGGGCGCTCCGATCGCCACGTCGTCGTAGCCGTCGCGGTTCACGTCGCCCAGGAATGCTATTGTGAATCCCAAGAGGGCGTCGTCGCTCTCTCCCTCGATGAACCAATCGGGGGATGGATCGGTCCCGATGCCGTGCTCGCTCCCCAGATACAGCTCGACCTTGCCTGGATTGATGTGGGGGCCATCCGGTTCCTTGGGGGCGGAGATGATGAGGTCGGAGAACCCATCGTTGTTGACGTCGCCCGCCAGGCGGATGGAGAGTCCGTAGTAGGACTTCAGCATGCGACCGCCGACCGTGTCGCCGACCTCCAATGCTGCCAGGTCGGCGAGTCCGTAGAATATGTAGACGCATCCCTTGCCCTCTCCGGAGGTGGCGAAGGGAGAGCTAACAGCGAAGTCGAGGTAACCGTCGGCATTGAGGTCGCCGGCCCCGGTGACGGCGTGACCGAAACGGTCGCCCTTGGCCTCGCCCTCCCAGATCCACACGGGGTCCTCTTGGAGGCCGTCCGCGCCGCCCAGGTAGAGTCTCACCATGCCGGTGTCCTCGTTCCAGCCGTCGGCGCCCACCAGGATGTCGTCGTATCCGTCCTGGTTGAAGTCACCCACGCCGTCCACGTCACTGCCCATGCGCATGTCCTTCTCGGTGCCAAGGATCATCTGGTCAGGCATCTCGCGGAGGCCTGAGGGGGAACCGTAGAAGATGAAGACCGCTCCCGCGGCGCGCATGCCCGAGACGTACAGGTCGGGGGCGGTGATGAGAACGTCGTCGAACCCATCTGAGTCGATATCGCCTGCAGGACGCACCTGGGACTGGGCACTGAGGGAGAAACCGGAGCTGGCAAGGGGGTGGACGATGGATTCGCGGAGGGTGGTCCCGCCCATGTAGACCACGCAGTAGCCCCGGGTGGGAAGAAGGACGGCGATGTCGGAGTATCCGTCGTTGTCCACGTCACCGATCCCGGCCGTCTGGCCACCGTACTGCTCTCCCGGGTTCTTGCCCTGAATGACCTCCTTCACGTCCTGGATGTCAATGGGCTCGCCGGTGTTCGCTGGTTCGATGGCGCGGTCGCTATCCGGTTCGTAGGCGAGTGAGCTGCCTCCGGTCCCATAGGCGGCGAGTGCTGGCAAGGGCACCAGCGCCAGGAGGAGGATGGCAACAACTAGCACGGCAGGTGCGATCCCTCGTACCTTATCCTCGGATTCCATAGAGTAACCATACTCTGTACCCATTACTAGCTGGATTGTTCCACATATACTTTTCGGTGAATCCGGGTGCATCCCGAACACCCACGCCAGACCATTCTTTTTTGGCCCTAAATTTGAAGTATAGGCGGACCTCCGTTCCCAAGCCCCCCCGAGGGCCACTCGAACGACCAGGACATCCATCCCAGATAGTGACCCCAAAATCCTTATCATCCACCTAGTGCATCGATTCCCCGGGAGAAGGTAAATGGAGATAACCATCAGGACCGAGGGTGACGTATACGAGCCGGCGGCGGACACCGAGCTGCTGGTCCGGTCCCTGCGGCTCCGTGAGGGAGAGAGGATACTGGAGATCGGCACCGGCACCGGCCTCGTCGCCATCCATTGCGCCAAGCACGGCGGCAACGTGACGGCCACTGACGTGTGCGCCGAGGCCCTGGACCTCTCCCGCGAGAACGCCCTGCTGAACAAGGTCGATATCAACCTCCTCGAGGGGGACCTGTTCGACCCGATCGACGGGACCTACGATGTGATCATCTTCAACCCGCCCTACCTTCCCACCAACCCAGAGGACCTGACCCACTCGCCCCTCGACAAGGCCCTGGACGGCGGACCCGACGGCACCAAGGTGACCGTCCATTTCCTCAAGCAGCTCCCCTTGTACCTGGCACCCGAGGGGAGGGCGTACCTGGTGGTGTCCAGCCTGCAGGACATGAAGAAGATCGACAAGGAGCTCCACGACCAGGGACTGGCGGCCCGAAAGAGGGATTGGGAGAGGTTCGACTTCGAGACCATCACGGTGCTCGAGATCCGCCGGCCGCCGAGGGAGACCCGGCTCCAGGGCGCTGGCGCCGTCTGACCAACAGCGCCGGTCAACGTTGTGAAAAGCTATTTGTCCACTCCAGACAATCCTCACCCATCCGGGTGGTTGGATGAGGTCCAGTTCCTTAAGTGCAATTCTCGTCGTCCTGTTGATGGTGCTCACGCCCCTCAGCGCCTCCATCGCAACCTCTCCCATGGAGGGTGGTCCAGATGCTGGAAGCGTGGACGCCTCCGACGGGGGGCGGTTCTCGCCCATGTCGGAGTGGTCGTACAACTTCTCGGTGGAGAACCCCACCTCGAATGCCCGCGGGCCCGAGATGGCCTGGGTCGAGGTGGGGGTGCCCCCCGGTCTCATGTACGACATCGATCACGTGAGCCTCTTCGACCGGGACAGCAGCCAGGAGCTTCAGGTGGGCATCCTCGCGGGGGATGTGACCACCCACACGGACGGCAGCCTGCACCGGGTCACCATCCACTTCAAGGACTCGTGGGCCGCCGACGAGACCAAGGACTACAGGGCCGTCTTCGGGCGTCGGTCCCAGGTGACGGGCGGGCTGATGAGCACTTCCCAGTCGGGGGAGTTCGTGGTCGTCAACGACGGGGCCCGCCAGTACCAGGTCCACATCGACGACTCCGTCTTCACCCAGGCCCAGGGCCTGTACTACCTATACTTCCTGAACGGTGAGCTGAGGGCCCACGGGTCGGCCCTCACCCGGATCGGGGGAAACCAGCTGGACCCGGACCAGGCCAGCTTCCAGATGTGGTGGGGCCGCCACACGTACCTGGACATAGACCGGTCTCCCCTTGCCGTCCGGGTCACCCTGGGTTACGACAACCCCGAGATCGTCCACTGGGGACCCGCCGGGGCCTCCATCCAGCAGATCGTCCGGTACCCCGATTTCATCAGCGCCGAGATCGTCCTCACCTTCTACAGGGGCATCCCCCGGATCGATGTCCATTCCGAGAAGACCATCAACGAGCGGTTCTGGAACCACAACGGCTTCGTGATGGAGTTCTCTGCCATCCTGGGCAACGGGGCCGACTGGCAGGGTGAGTTCGAGACCGTCTACGGCACCAACATCCATCATGTCATGACCACCACCACCCAGGGACCCACCTGGACGCGGCAGAGCACCACCTGGCAGGATGTGGACGTGGCCTCGGACACAGCGCCCGCATTCTACGACCTGGACGACGACGGGGACCTGGACATGGTGCTGGGCTCCGAGGACCAGGGCCTGAAGGTCTACGAGAACGTGGGCGACGCCTCCTCGGCCAACATGGTGGAGAATGCCAGCTGGGCCGCCGGCCTGCCGGTGGTGACCAGCGCGACGCCCACCCTGGGCGACCTGGACGGCGACGGTGACGCCGAGCTGCTGATCGGCCAGGTCGAAGGATACCTCAAGCTGTACCGGAACGACGGCGGTGCCTCGGGGCCTCCCAACTGGACCCGGTGGATGGGGAACTTCGACCGTCTCGGCCTCGGCCCACACACCGCCCCGAACCTGGGCGACGCCGACGGCGACGGGGACCTGGACATCGTGGTGGGCCTGGGGAGCGGCAAGCTCAAGGGGATCATCAACACCGGCACCCCGACGGCCCACTCGTGGAGCATGGACGACCGGTGGGTGCAGCACCTGAGCCAGGGGCTGACCAAGGCACCCTGCGACGGGTACAGCGTGCCCTTCATGGTGGACGTGGACTACGACGGCGACACCGACCTGCTGCTGGGCTCCGACGATGGCAAGGTCATCGTCTTCGAGAACGTGGGTGACGCCCGGAACGTGAAGTGGACCCGGCTCGACGTATCGCACCACGCGGGCGTGGTCACCGGGTCCCACTGGGAATCCAACTCCACGCCGGTCATGGTGGACATCGACGCCGATGGCGACCGCGACCTGCTCATCGGCACCCACAGGGGCACCATCTACCACTACAGCTTCGACGGCAACACCACCCCCGCCAAGGGCCACAACAACCTCCAGCCCCTGCTCAACGGCACCTACCGCCACATGCGGGACAAGGACGGCAACGACGGACCCTTCGCCGTGGAGGGGTACGGCACCGAATGGTACGGCTACTACGTGCTGGCCAATCCGAGGAACGGGTACGCCGCCATTCGATACATCCCTGACTGGGACCGCCTGGCTTACAAGCAGGAGTACTGGGGCGACGAGTTCGAGTTCGCCGGCGGGAACGTCTCGTACTACCCTTACGAGCCTGTCGCCAAGGAGTACGTGACACGGGCCCAGATCACCTCCAACCCCATGTCCAACGGCGTCTCGGCGGGCACCTTCATCTCCCAGACCGGCACCTCTGCGGGCTTCGTCATGCAGCCCATGACAGCGATGGTCTACGAGAGCCGGGAGGTGCTTCTCCTGGACCTCCATCGCCAATCGGACCCGGCCGCCTACGACGACTACGCC
>JAUVEQ010000418.1 GCA_030594725.1 Methanobacteriota archaeon | reverse complement strand
GTCTTTCTTCAGAACGTAGTGGGCACTCAGGTTGCTACTCATGTTCTGCAGGTCCAACACATCCTCGATGACGTAGGGGTTGCCCGCAGAACCGTCCCCCCCGCCGAAGGAGCCTCCCGCACCCTCAGCCGGGGGAACAGTTATCCACGCAGGGAAGAGGAGCGTACAGGCTAGGAGTATGATGCCCAGATGATGATACCGTGTGCCACCCCACAGTCGCAAGTAATAACCCCGATTAAAGAGGTCAGGTGGGTTAATAATGTTTACTACCTTGTGATGGTCGGTGTCAGCGTCCTTGTGACCTAACCTCACGGTCGACTCTTAGTACTTCACAAGGATGGTTGTGGGGTACGGGGCAAGTTAGCCAGTGTAGAATCGTTTCATGGAACACGATCATTCTAGGACACGACAACCGGGATCACGCCCCCCCGTGCCACCCCGGCTAGGGAGCACGTCCCGCCCCCGGCCAGGGATGTGGCGCTGCGGCTTCGAGGCGCAGGTGGTTCCCGGGGCCCCATGGGGGTGCCTGCTGAGGTCGCCGGGGCATGAATTGCTGCTGCCTCGTCGCGCACCCGCGCGGCCTCGTTGCCAGGATGGGGGAAGGTGGCCTGGGATCGATCGTGGGGTGCGCGACAACACGGGTTGATTGGTGCTGGGCGAGTGAGCCAATGTTTTGTTTTATGGCGACCCGCTTACTCCTTCTCGTTCTTCCTTAATACGTACAGGGCGATAACAACCAATACAATACATATGACCAGGCCCACGGCTATCAATGACCAGGGAACTGGATCGTCGACGGTACCTCCCACATCGTCAGGAGGCACGTTGACCACGAAGGGGACAGGCCCTGCCGTTCCGTGGTTGAACCCGTCCCAAGCCCTCACCTCAAGGGTGTGGTTGCCGTTCGACAGGTCCCCGATGGCCAGGGTGAGGGCCCACATGGCGGTCCCATCGGCGGCCTCCCATTCCCCGCCATCGATGCGGTACTCCAACCGATGGATATCCACGTCCCCTGAGGCAGTGCCCTCGACGGCAAGGTCAATGGTCAAGGGGACGTTCAAGTCCGTGGCGATCTCGACCACCGGGGTCCTGGGAATGACGGTCACGTCTACGGTATCCCCCGCTCCGTTCCCCATCCAGTCGTTCACGGTGAAGCTGAAGGACAGCTCGCCCACCCTGTCAGCGGTGAAGGTGATGTTCATGCCGTCCTCGACGATGGTCAAGCCCGATGGGCCCTCCCAGTGAAGGTCCGTCACATCGAGGTCCCCCGGATCGTACGAACCCCGCAGGACCACCGTATCCCTGAATGTGACCTCAATGTCCTCACCCGCGTGGGCGATGGGCGACGATGCGTCCAGGGGGAGCCACCTGACGATGAGGGAGAAGGTGTGGTTGGCCGTATTGCCCGAGGCGTCCACCGCGGTGAAGGTGACGTCGTACATCCCTCCCTCGGGCAATGCGATGGTAGCGTACTTGCCATACCCCAGGTAGGTCTTGCCGTCCTTCGAGAAGGCGTAGGTGAAATTGGCGCCCTCCGGGAAGGTCTCGTCGTCGTCCGTCCAGACGGTCCAGTTGAAATCCACCACTATATCTATGGTCTCGACGACAACTTGTCCTATCCCCCAATCGTGTCGGAACACGGGCGGACGGAGGTCGACGACCAATACCTGGACGGTGGCGACGGCCATGTTGCCCGCGGCGTCGGTCAGGTACAGGATGACCTGGTAGGTACCCGGGATGTGGAAGGTGAAGTAGGTGATGGAACCCGGCAGGCTCAGCACAGTTCCGTTGTACTCCAGCGTCCAATTGTAGTCGACGATGCCCACGTTGTCGATGGAGAAGTGAGCATCGAACACCACTTCCTCGCCGAGATAGGCCTCGATCTCCTGGACCATTGACGGGACAGGCGGCTCGGTGTCCAGCACGGTGACGACCAGCTGGTCGTAGCCCCGTTCTCCCAGCACGTCGGTGACCCAAAGGTGCACGGCGTAGGTCCCCGGAACGTCGAAGGTGAAGTTGACGACGGCGCCATCAAGGCTAACGTTCTCCCCGCCGTAATTGAACGTCCATGTCCAGTTCCAGATCCCTGCGTCATCCGTCGAGTTCCCCCCGTCCAGGGTGACCGTCGTCCCCTGGTCCACTGTGATGTCCTCGCCTGCCACTACTTCGGGCGCCTTGTTCTCGATCACCGTGAAGATAATGCTGTCCGTGCCCGTGTTGCCGGCGCCGTCCACCACGGTGAGGGTGTAGTTGAAGACCCCCGTGTCGAAGAATATGTGCTCGAACTCCCTCGCGTGGAAGGGCGGGTTGTAAGTCCCGCTGCCGTCGTCGTACTGCCAGATGTGGTACGCGATGCCAAGATCGTCCGTGGAGGAGGAGGCATTGATCCACACCCGCTCCCCCTTGAATACGGTTCCCCCCTGCCCCGCCTCGGCCACAGGTGTCTCCTCGTCGGTCCTCATCAGACAGACGAAGGCGTCCCTCGAACCGGCGTTCCCCTCACGGAAGGCCCCCTCGGTGGTGGGGAACCCATGGGACCCAGTGGTACCGGCCACCAGGACGTTGCCGCCGCCGACCTCCAACAAGGACCTGGCGCTGTCCATCACCGAACCGCCCAGGTAGGAACTGTATTCCAACACCGTACCGTTCACCCCTAGCCGGGCTACGAAGGCGTCGTTGTCGCT
>JAUVEQ010000357.1 GCA_030594725.1 Methanobacteriota archaeon | reverse complement strand
GAGTCCAGCGTGACAGCTGGCCCCTCCTACAGGGATAGTATCTCGCTACCACCCATTGGGACGGTTACGATCTTCGACAAGAACGAGACGTACTACGTGAGGTTCAGCACCGACGCCGCGGTGACCGCCGATACCGTGGTCGGTTTCCGGGTCCATTACGCAATCGATTTCGTCCTAGAGAACCGGGCCCCGGAGCTCATCATACCCTTCAACGAGACCTACGAGTGGGACGAGGACGGAGGCATCGATATCCACCTCGACTCCCACTTCTCGGACCCCGATGGGGACAGGATCCTTTACTACCTGATGAGCCCGAAGGGTCACCTTGATTACTACGACGTGGGATTCCTGTTCGACGGTTGGCTCAACCTCACTTCCGAGGAGAACTGGTTCGGCCAGGAGACCTGGACCATCAAGGCCCTGGACGAGGGCTCGACCGATGACAGTCACAAGATCTTCATCGACCTGGTCTTCATCATCCATTCGGTCTCCGACCTCCCCTTCAGCAACGGGACCCTCGTTCGCCAGTGCGACGAGGAGAGCTCTGCAACGGCCGACCTCACGAGGCTGTTCTATGACGTCGACGAGGGCATCGAGGGCTTGCTGACGTACCACTACAACGACACGGGCATCACCGATGTACAGGTCATCCTCGACGTGGGGACGGGCGATCTCGAGCTCATCCCAGATGTTGATGTCATTGGCTTCTTCACCTTCGAGTTCTACTGCATGGACGACACCCAGGTGCCCATTGGAGGTACCGTGGAACTGACCGTCAAGAATATCAACGACATCCCCCGGATCGTCGGACCCATACCCCAGGTGGACATGAAAGAGGGCGACGACTTCGTGGAGATGGACCTGGCCCCGTATTTCTACGACGTGGACGGCGACGACCTGACCTACACGTGGTCGATCCCAAGCGAGGTCAGCGGCGGCATCAATGTCTACCACAAGAACAACTTGGTCACGGAGAGCAACATCGTCATCGAGCTGCTGGACGACCATTTCTATGCCACCGTGGTGCTCAACATCACCTGCAAGGACGGCGACAACACCCTCGTCAAGCAGGACCTCACCATCGTGATCGTCAACGTACCCAACGCCCCTATCATCTCGTTCACCCCGTCCAATGTCCAATCGGACATCGACGAGATGCAGACCGCCACCTTCACCGTGACCGACCTTATCGACGCGGACGAGCTGGAGTTCGGGCTTCACAACTTCACCTGGTACCTGGACGAGACCATAGTGAAGCAGGAGGTCGGATCCCTGAGCTCCTACGTCTACAGGTCCGATTACGAATCTTCCGGGCCCCACACAGTGCGCCTGGTCGTGGTCGACCCCACGGGACTGGGGCCAAGCACGCAACCCAGCTGGACCTTCAACGTGCGGAACGTGAACCGGCAGCCCACCGTTGACATCACCACCCTACCCACCTCGATGACCGAGGACGACAGGATAGTCCTGTCCGTGGACGCGGTGGATCCAGACGGGGACGCCCTGGAGATCACCTGGTACCTGATACTGGCGGACCAGGACAGGATCCTCGGCGTCGGGTCCCCGTTGGAGTCGAAGCTCCCAGCAGGCACCCAGAGGATCGAGGTCGAGGTCACCGACGGGAAGGGCGGCAAGGCTACCGCCATCTTCTCCCAGGAGGTCAAGGCCGTGGAGGAGGAGAGCGCCATCTCCGGCATGCTCCTGGGCATCATCGTCCTCGTCGTTATCGTAGCGGTGATCGCCTTCATGCTCCTCAAGATGAAGGGCAAGCCCTCCGCAGCGGCTCCTGAGGCGAAGATGGACCTTGAATCACTCCAGAAGGGCTACGACCCCTCCCAGGGCAGGGGCGGGGATGCCGGCTCCGATTACGAGGAGTACAACCCGAGGCCCACCGGCGACTCGGAGTACGAGGAGCTTCGATAGGCCGTGGCCACGCAGGTAAAGGTCAAGAGCCATCACCACGGACCAGCCATGGCTTTCGCGGCCCGAAAGGACGACAAGTCGGTGCAAGCTAACATTATTGATAGTTAATTATACTCCGGGCCCATTGCTAATCGAGCTTCTCTCGGGGATATTTCATGGTAAAGTCGAAATTCCGAATCATTGGGCTGCTCGCCCTCATCGCCTTCCTCGCGATCGTCATTATCTCTCTCTCGCCGACCGTCGCGGCGATCGTGGAGTACAGGGACAACGACGATAGCGCCAATGCGAACTGGATCGAGCCTCCGACCTCCCTGGATGCTGTTCACATGTGGAACCGCTGGGGGTACGACAACGATGAGGACTGGTGGCAGTTCAACGCCTCTGCGGGCAAGCACGTGCAGATAAATTTCCGCAAGTACGACGTAACCAATAATGCCCCGGACCCCTACAACGATGCAACGTATCGGTTGCTCTACAGGGTGTACGACCGCGCCCTCAACGAGGTATACCGTTATTCCAGGGAATACGAGGACCCCCCCGATGACTCGTACAAGCGGGACTCTTGGAGCTACATCGTCCCGGACAATCTGGAGGGCAAGTTCTATATCCGTGTCTTTATCTCCACTAGCCAGAGGAGGGAGGCCTACTACTGGCTCAACGTCACCGTCGTGGACCCGAGGGACATGAACACGGCTTCCCAGCACAACGGCACCCTGGATATAAACGGCAGCTACACCGCGGACTACGACTCCGTGGACTACTTCAAGATAGACCTCAACGCCAGCACGCCCGGTTCCGACTTCATCACACTCCAGCTACACAAGGACGAGGTCGATGCGGACATACGCGTCGAGGTCTGGGAGTACATCCCCTTCGGTGGGGCCAGCCAGCGCAACCACATGCTCAACAGGACGGCTTTCAAGTTAGGGTATGACCTTGAGGTCAAGTTCCTGGCCACCTACACGGGCACGTACACCGTCCGGGTCTTCAGGGACTTTTGGGACGTGGGATCATCGGATTACGAGATCACTGTCGTGTACGGCTCGCGGGATCATGACGGGAACGACCTGGCCGAGAACGGAGTGGAGATCAAGCATGTCGACAAGATCCGGCATGTTCCCATCGAGCTCGGGTACGACACCCACGACTGGTACAAGGTCCAACTCCTGGAAGGTGACACCATCTTCAAGGTGAAGGTGGACATCGACGATCCCGACCTGGATGACGGCCACGGCTTCGAGTTGGTGGTCTACAACGAGCTTGGCACCGTCATGTGGGCCGAGTCCAGCGTGACAGCTGGCCCCTCCTACAGGGATAGTATCTCGCTACCACCCATTGGGACGGTTACGATCTTCGACAAGAACGAGACGTACTACGTGAGGTTCAGCACCGACGCCGCGGTGACCGCCGATACCGTGGTC
>JAUVEQ010000137.1 GCA_030594725.1 Methanobacteriota archaeon | reverse complement strand
CAGCCCCCTCGCGGATACCTGGAGACAGATGGAGAACGCACCGGATGCACGGTACTGGTCGGCCTTCATCTGGGATTCGGCCCACTCACTGGGCCTCGTGTTCGCAGGGGCGGCCGAGACCGGGAACCCACCCCTCACCTCTTTCAACGACGTGATGACCTATCGTATCGAGGTGCCGTTCCTCACGGAAGGATGGCTGACCTCGCCGTACTTCGACGTGTCAGGCGTCCTGTCCATGGGTCAGCTATCGTGGGGCCCGGCCTCACAGCCCACATCCTGTGGCCCGGATGCGGTCATGTTCCAGGTGGCAAGTTCGAGCTCGCTGGAGGTCCCCACGGACTTCGTGGGTCCCGACGGCACGCCGAACACATATTTCAAGGACCCCTCGGGCACCGATGTCGGTGATCATCACTTCGGTGCGGGTCGGATCGCGTACCGGATGTACTTCCATACCGACGACGACACCATCACGCCCAGCATAGATGAGGTGAGCCTTAGGGTAATAAGATACTCCACAAAGGGCACCTACACATCCCCCGTCTATGACCTTGGTCAGGTAAGGTCCACAATGGACCACATCACCTACAGGTCCCAGATCCCTCCAGACGTGAACACCAACCTGGTGAAGGTGACAGTGAAGGTCCGGGCCTCGCAAAGCTCCGACATGTCTGGAGCGTCCTCGTGGGAGACCGTGGACAAGGACGATACTTCGATCAACACCCCGTATGGTCAGTACTTCCAGTTCCAGGTGATCATCAACACCAATTCCCAGGGTCGCCACCTTACCCCGACGTTCGGTGGGATCACCATCGAGTACAACACACCACCAGTCCTCACCGGAGGATTGATCGACAAGATCGATGGCGACCGCACGACCTGGTTCACGTACACCATCACCTACACAGATGTGGACAATGACGAGCCAACGATGAAGAACATCTACATCGACGGTGTCCCTCACCCCATGTCCAGCCCGGACCTGGACTTCACCAACGGCGCGCCGTACTCGTTCACAACGCTCTTGGGCCTTGGCGAGCACGAGTTCTTCTTCGAGTTCTCGGACGGCAAGAACACCGTGCGGGACCCGCCAATAGGCGTGTTCACAGGACCAGAGATCCTCAACCGTGACCCCGTGCCACTCATCGACTTCCCGACGACCGGTTCGAGGTTCGTGCCCAACGAGCCCATCGAGTTCTCATCGGCCTCCTCCTTTGACCCGGACGAGGATGACATCACCTTCAGGTGGATCAGCTCGGAGCAGGGCGAGCTCTCGACCTCCGATTCCTTCGTCAAGAACCTGATCGAGGGAGAACACCTCATAACGCTGGAGATCACCGACTTCTTCGGGTCCCGCAACACCACCCAGATATCGATAACGGTGAGGCCCTTCCTTCCCTACCTGGAGATACGCGAGTTCTACCTGGACAAGGTGAACGCGGTGGAGAAGGACAAGATCACGGTGAACGCGGTGGTCCACAACGAGGGCGAGGCAACAGCATCGCCTGCGATCGTGGAGTTTCTGGTCAACGACGAGGTCGTGGACAGCATCGAGCAACAACTGGACGTGGGCGACCGGATGGTCACCACATTCTACTGGACCGCAGAGGGAGAGAAGTCCTTCCTGTCCGTCCGGACGAGACCCGGTCATGATGCCAGCATCGATGAGGTCAAGATCAGGACCGTGAACGTCTCGGCGAACACCCCGCCAGTCATCATGTTCGATGTCTACCCGATCATCATCTTCGTTGATGAGGCCGTCAATTTCATAAACAACGGCACCGACGATGCCAACGGCGACTCGCTGACCTACCTGTGGGAGTTCGGGGATGGCGCAACATCCTCGGATGCCTCGACCCAACACCTGTACGTCTTCAAGGGCACATACGTGGCAAAGCTGACCGTCACCGATACCCGTGATGGCCTGACCTCTAAGGAGTGGACCATCCTGGTCGAGGAGGTGCCCGAGGACGAGAGCTCCTCCCTATCCATGGCCATGATCGGAGGGATCGCAGTGGCGATCATCGTGGTTCTGCTTCTGGTGGTGTTCCTGATGAGAGGAAGGAACAAGGAACCCAGCCCCGGACCCGATGCTGGACCTCTGCACGCCCCCGCCGCTAGACCCGTTCCGCCCCCACCTCCAGGCTACGACCCCGGACATGCTCCTGTATACGATCCGGCCCCGGCCACCGAGCACGACCCGAGCCCCACCCCCGAGGAGGGACCGGGCCCCGCTACCGAGGACGACCCGACACCGGCCACCGAGTACGACCCGAGCCCTGCAGCCGAGGAGGTTCCCGAGGTCGACAGCGGGACCGAAGAGGATCCCCCGCAGGAAACGTAGGTTTGGCAAACATTGATAATCGTAGGCCTACCTATAAATATTCCGAAATGCCGTAAATATGGGTGATGGATGACCAGTACCCTGTCCATACCCTCGAGGGAGAGATCCCGCCACGGGACGGAAGCAAGAGGCTCGCGAGTCAGCGAATGGACCGAACCGGACGCCCCAGAAGGGTCGTCCGCATGAAACGTCTTGCCCACCGGGATCCCGCCTCAGAGGCGGAGATGCTCCGCAACAAGTTGGTCATCCAAGAGATGAGGATCGCCTACAATCAGTTGACGGGAGTGGGCGATTGTCTCCTGGACTTCAAGCTGTCCGGGTTCTTACAGAAACCCGCTGGAGTGGCCACCCTGGGAAGGGTCGACCTCAGCGCCCTCAACTACGATCTAGCGAAGCTGGCAGCATCCATCTTCGGTCCCACCGTGGCCAAGGAGGCCTACGGGAGGGTTGTCAACGCCATCGAAAGGGCCTTCGCCTGACCCAAATCCTTTTCTCGCCACGGTTATATCGTACTTTTGTGGAGAAGACCGATTGGAGGACGGCCGTTCGGGTGTATGCCGAGGACTCCGTGTGCATCGACATCTACGTCGAGCCGGGAGCCTCAAGCCAACGCATCGGACCCTACGACCCCTGGCGTCAGAGGATCAAGGTGAGCGTGGGCTCCCCCGCCCATGATGGCAAGGCGAACAGAGAGATCCTCAGGGCCGTCTCGGACCTACTCGACGTTCCGGTTGCCAATGTCCGTATCCAGAGGGGTGCCACGACCCGTCGGAAGACGCTGCGGGTGGACGGGATCGGCTTGGAGGCTGTCATAGAGGCCCTCTCTGGGACCCTTGATGGGGAGGGAGACGTTCCCACATGACCAGGTCCCGGGACCAGGACCGCCTGGACAACATCGAGCGCCTGTTGGACGAACTGCGGGAGAGGGAAGCCGACGTGGCCATCATAGTTGAGGGCTTTCGGGACGTGGCCTCCCTGGAGGGGCTTGGTGTACCAGGACCGATCATCAAGATAAACGTGGGTTCATCGCTGCTCAACTTCTGTGAGACCGTCGCCAGGGAGTACGCTTCCTTCATAATCCTCACGGATTGGGACAGGACGGGAAAGCAACTGGCGGTTCGACTGGAGGAGCTCCTGAGGTCGACGGGTGCCGAAGTGAACGTGATCTTCCGCCGCCGCCTCGGAGGATCGCTGCCATACCAGATCCACGATGTGGAATCAATAAACGGTCACGTGGAGCGGCTCCGCAACGCCGTCGGGATCAAGGAGAGGAGGCCTCCTCCCGACTAGGAGCTCGCGAGGCCATCGCCCTGGCCAGGTGGATCGGGCCCATGTAATCGTCCTTCTCGCGGGAGGTGTCAACGAACACCAGGGGCATCACACCGAGAGCCACAGCGCCCCAGCTCTTGAGGCCCGCGATGAGGTGAAGGGAACGGAAGATGAGGTTGCCCGTCACCCCATCGGGAGCAATTACGACGTTCCCGACCTCAACTGCGCGTTCCACCTGTATCCCCACGCACTCAGCGGAGATCCCCTCGGCCTTGGCCGCATCCCTGAGGGCGTCGCATTCCCTGACCGATAGTGAGATCGCCTCGCCCCTGTCCACATCCTCCTCCCTTCCCATCGCCATGACGGCAGCCCTGGGTTCAAGGCCCAAGGAGGAGACCAGGCTGGCCGCGCCCTTCATTATGTTCCAGCGTTCCCTCAGATCGCGACCCTCGTCGATCCCCACAGGGGCCAGGACGAAGGAGCGGTCGCCTCCGAGGTCCATGATTACGGCCCGGTCGGCCGAGGTGACGCCGGTCATTTCCAGAAGGAGCGGGAGCACGTCGTGGGAGGAGAGGGTCCCCCGCACGGCGGCATCGATGGTCCCGTCGGTGAGGGCATCCAGAAGGTCCGTGGGTGCATCGTACATCTCGATCGGCCCAAGGCCTTCCGCCTCCGCTCGTGCCGCGGTCGAGGCAGCCGCGTCTTCCCGGCTGGCGCAGCCGATGCCAACGCGAACTCGGGACCCCCTGGACAATTCCTCGACGCGCCTGAGCATGGTCATCCCTCTTATCCGTCCAAGGTGCCCCTGGACGATAAGGTTTGTGCGATGGTGCTCACGGCCGGCCTACTTGACGTAATCGGCAAGGACGCTCACGAAGACCATCGCAAGGACCACGAGGTACACGAAGGGTCGCTTGTGGACGTTGCCCGCGGTCCGCTTCAACATGGGACCGTTCCAAGGGGATCGGCGAGGTAGCTTCAACAGCAGGCCTGAGACCATCCAGGTCAGCAGGATGATGGCCGTTGTGTACATCAGCCAGTTGTTGGAGGGGTGTATGAGGACGTAGATGAGGGCGAGTATCGCCACGACGGGATTGAACCAGTAGTGGAGGGCGCTGAGGAGCGGGATGCCAGCACCCACGAGTGGCCGGAGCAGCTGGGTGCTGTGGTCCTCCAGGTAACCAGCGATGACCCTGAGGTTGCCCACAACACCGAGTACCAGGGCGGTCACCCCCACGACCAGGGCCATTTCGGATGGCACCTCCCCCAGGGCGAAGTAGAAACCTACCACGATGATGACGGTCACCACCAGAGTGATGCCGGCCACGAAGAAGAGCAGGTAGGCAAGGGGATCCTCCCGGGTGGGCAGGGGGTACGGAAGATCGACCTCGACCGGGCCGATGTCCGGTCTGTCCTCGATGGTCGTGACAACGTCCCGTGTGGAACGACCCACGGCCCTGCCAAGGCCCCGGCCCGCGGAGCTGAAGTATCCCCTGACGCGGCTTGCGAAGTCGCCCATTGCTCCCATCGGCGAAAGAACGGCCTCGGGGACAGATAAGGGTTATGGACCAGTACGCCCTCGGGCCTATGGGGAGGGGACTGTCGTCCGTCCATGGTCGATGTCATAGAAAGGGTGGTGAGGGGTCAGTTCTCGGGGTCGATCCCCACGTCCCTCATCGCCTGTTCCAGGTCGTACTCGTCGTCCTCTTCGGTGACCTTGGGCCTGGAGCCTGGCACCTGTCCATCGGAATCCTGGAGATCTTCGGATTCTGCGGCTTTGCTCTCCATCGCGGCCTCGACTGCGACCAGTGTGATGCCACCATCGGCCATGGCCGGCGCGGGTTCCTCGACGGGAATCTCACCCTCGATCGGGACCTCACCCTCGACCGGGGCCTCACCCTCGACCGGGACCTCACCCTCGAGGACGTCGTCGACGGCCGCAACGACGGCCTCGCCCGGAGCGGGCTCGTCGTATACTTCCACGGCCTCCGCGTTCTCGGCCACCGCCAGTGACTCGGCGGTCTCGGTCCCTTCAGGGACCTCTGGGGGTAGCTCGCCCTCTGCGGCCACACCTTCTTCGGCCCCCTCTTCGTCGACCTTCCCATCCACGACCCACATCTTCTCGTCATGCTCCCAGCTCTCTGGGAGGGGTACCTCGAACTCCTCCAGATCGGAGGGCAGATAGCTCTCTTCGAATATCGACCTGGCCTCGTCGATGAGTGGTTTGGGGTCGCGGTATCTGGGAGAGATATGGATAAGGAACAGGCGCTTCACATCCGCCTCCTTGGCTATGGTGGCCGCCTGGGCGGCAGTGGAATGACCGAACTTGTTCGCCTTGCTCTCCAGGGACCGGTCCGCGGTGGCCTCGTGGATCAGCACGTCGAAACCGCGGATCCTCTCGGGGAGTCCAAGGATGGGTTTGGTGTCCATGGCGATGCAGATCTTGCGGCCGGGCCGCGAGGGGCCCATCACCATGGCAGGCTCGATGACCTTGTCGTTCCATACTATCTCATCTCCGCCCTGGAGCTTGTTGTACAGCGGTCCAGGTGGGATCCCGAGGACCTTGGCTGCGTTCACATCGAACTTGCCAGGCCTGTCATCCTCCTCGAACAGGTAACCGATGGCCGGGATGGAGTGGTCCAGCCGGATGGCGGTGACGCTGAAGCCATCGAAGCGCTCCCTCTGGTTCTCCTTCATCTCGTGGAGGACCAGATCGTAGGTCCGGCTGTAGTACGAGATGCGCTCGATGATGGTGACCAGCTGTTCGGTGCCCATGGGCCCGAAGATCTCCAGGTCCTTGGTCCTGCCATTAAGGGCCATGGTCTGGAGCAGGCCCGCAAGGCCCAGGTAGTGGTCTCCGTGGAAGTGGGTGATGAAGACCTTGGTTATCCCCATGAAGGAAAGGGAGGAACGCATGAGCTGCCTCTGGGTTCCCTCACCGCAATCGAAGAGAAGTATCTCACCGTGGGTCTTGATGGCCACGGAGGAAACCCCTCTCTGGGGTGATGGGAATGAGCCTCCAGTTCCAAGGAAAACTATCTCCATCAATCGATGGAAGTGCACATCCTTTTCTTAAGGTTATCGGCCCTATTCTCCCTTGCCAGAAAGGTAGGCCAGGCGAGAATGAGGCACCTCTCGGAGCATATTATCCCTGAGAATGTAGATTGGGTCATCGGGATTGGCGGGCCTGCCGGGAGTTCCGCGGGCGGTCCCGCCCGTTTCGAACCCGGGTTAGGGGCTTTCACCGGGACTTCCGAGGGGACGAGAGCCCCACCGGAGGCCTCTGTGATATCCAAGCTACACTACAGGCCCGCTGTGAGATCGAACTGGGGTCTTCAAGAGCCCTTGAACTCGGTGTATCCGCACTTGCCGCAGGCTTGCCTGTCGGCGTGCTCGGCCATGAATACACCCTGGCCGCACTTGGGGCACTCCTTTCGGAGGCGCTTGATGTGCTTGCCTTCGATGTCGTACAACCTCTGGGTCTGGGCGAGGTTCTTGGGTCCGTCCGTCTGTTTGGCCATCTATGTACCCTCCTCACTTGTCTCCCTTGTCGGCCTCTTCCTTGGCAGGTTCCTTGGCGGGTTCCTTGGCAGGTCCCTTGGCGGGTTCCTTGGCAGGTTCCTTGGCGGGTTCCTTGGCGGGTTCCTTGGCAGGTTCCTTGGCAGGTTCCTTGGCAGGTCCCTTGGCAGGTTCCTTGGCAGGTTCCTTAGCAGGTTCCTTGGCAGGTCCCTTGGCGGGTTCCCCGGCGGGTTCCTTGGCAGGTTCCTTGGCGGGTTCCTTGGCGGGCTTCTCCGCCTTCTTGGTCGAGGTACCGGGGGTATTGCGCTTAAGGATGGGCTCACGTTCGATGGCCTGGGCGGCCTCCTTGGTCTTGTAGACCTTCACGTAGCCTCGGGTC
>JAUVEQ010000025.1 GCA_030594725.1 Methanobacteriota archaeon | reverse complement strand
GACCCCGAGCACTGCCTGTACCTGACCAAGGAGAAGTGCGGCATATGTGCCAAGGTATGTCCCGCCGGCGCCGTGAACTTCGAGGACACCGAGGAGGTGGTCATGGTGGACGCCAGCGCCATCGTTGCCGCCCCGGGCTTCGCCCCGTTCGACCCCTCGGCCCTGTCCGAGTTCGGCCACGGCCGGTATCCCAACGTCATCACCAACCTGGAGTTCGAGCGGATGCTGAACGCCTCCGGTCCCACGGGGGGCCACCTGATCCGACCGGCGGACGGCGAACCGCCCAGGCGCATCGCCTTCCTCCAGTGCGTGGGGTCCCGGGACGAGAAGGCCCAGAGGTGGTGCTCGTCCTTCTGCTGCATGGCAGCCATCAAGGAGGCCATCATCGCCAAGGAGCACGCGCCGGACCTGGAGGACATGCACATCTACTTCATGGACATCCGGGCCTACGGCAAGGAGTTCGAGGATTTCTACGTCAAGGCGGAAGAGGAGCATGGCATCGGCTTCACCCGTTGCCGCGTCCCAGGCCTGGTCGAGCACCCGAAGACCCGCGACATCCACCTGGACTACGTGGAGGAGGGGACGCTGGAGCCCCTATCGGCCACCTACGACCTGGTCGTCCTGTCCACCGGGATGTCCAGACCCGAGGGTGCCGAGGAGCTGGCGGAGGTACTGGGCATCGAGCTGGCCGAGAATGGCTTCTGCGCCACCGACGCCGCCACCAACCTTCGCACCAGCAGGGACGGTATCTTCGTCTGCGGCGCCTTCTCGAGCCCCAAGGACATCCCCGAGACGGTGGCCCAGGCATCGGGCGCCGCGGGGATGGCCGCCGCTGTCCACCTGGGGTCGGAGCAGCGGCTCCCTGCCGCCGAGGCGCCCCCCATCGATCGTGACGTGACCGGGGAGGAACCCCGTGTCGGCGTCTTCGTGTGCCACTGCGGCACCAACATCGGTGGCATCGTGGACGTGCCGTCGGTGGCGGAGTTCGCCAGGGGCCTTCCCGGCGTGGTCCATGCCGAGGACAACCTGTACTCCTGTTCCCAGGACGCCCAGGAGATCATCAAGGAGCGGATACGCGAGCACGATCTCAACCGGGTCGTTGTGGCCTCCTGCACGCCCCGCACCCACGAACCCCTGTTCCGGGCCACCGTCCGCGAGGCGGGCCTCAGCCCCTACCTCTTCGACATGGCCAACATCCGGGACCAGTGCTCCTGGGTCCACCAGAAGGAGCCGGAGCGGGCCACCGAGAAGGCCAAGGACCTGGTGACCATGGCCGTCAGCCGCGCCAACCTGCTCACGCCCCTGGACGACGCCAGCATCGCCATCATCCCCAAGGCCATGGTGCTGGGCGGGGGCCTGGCGGGCATGACCGCCGCCCTGGCCATCGGCGACCAGGGCTTCGACGTCCACCTGGTGGAACGGGAGGGTTCCCTGGGCGGCAACCTCAAGCGGGTCAGGTTGCTCCTGGACGGCGACCCCCAGGCGATGGTGGACGACCTCATCAGGCGCGTCAACGAGCACCCCCGGGTCCACGTGCACCTGGGACGCCATGTGGAGGACATCTCCGGTTACGTGGGCAACTTCACCACCGGGCTCAGCGGAGGCGAGCAGCTGGAACACGGCGTGGTCGTGGTGGCCACCGGCGGGACCTCCCACGAACCCTCGGAGCACATGTACGGCCAGGACCCGAGGGTCGTCACCCAGCTGGAGTTCGAGGCCCAGCTGGCGGCCGCCGAGGACCTGCCGGACTCCGCCGTCTTCATCCAGTGCGTGGGCTCCCGCAACGAGGAGCACCCCTGGTGCAGCCGTGTCTGCTGCGGGGCCACTATCAAGGAGGCGCTGCGACTTAAGGACATCAACCCCGACGCCGCGGTGTACGTCCTCTACCGGGACATCCGCACCTACGGCCTGCGAGAGGATGCCTACCGCGAGGCGGCGGAGAGGGGCGTCATCTTCATCAGGTACGAACCCGACGACCCCCCGAAGGTGGTCAAGGAGGGCAACGGCCTGTCGGTCCAGGTCAAGGACGAGGTACTGGGCGACTCGGTCACCCTCCCCGCAGACCGGGTGGTGCTGGCCACCGCCATCATGCCCCGTGGGGACAACCAGACCTTCGCCAAGATGCTCAAGGTACCCCTGTCCAAGGACGGTTTCTTCCTGGAGGCCCACGTGAAGCTGCGGCCCCTGGACTTCGCCACGGAGGGGGTCTTCGTGTGCGGCATGGCCCACTGGCCCAAGACGGTGGACGAGACGGCGGGCCAGGCCTACGGTGTGGCCGCCCGGGCGGCCACCATCCTTTCGCTGACCAAGCTGGAGACCGAGGGCATCGTCAGCAGCCCCGACCCGGAGCTGTGCCGCGGGTGCGGACGCTGCGTGGGGGTCTGCGAGTACGGCGCCCCCGAGCTGGTGGAGACATCCCCCGGGATATGGGTCTCCCAGGTCAACGAGGTGCTGTGCAAGGGCTGCGGCAAGTGCGCCGTCGCCTGCCCCACAAAGGCCATCTCGATGCGTCACTTCACTGACGACCAGATATATGCGATGCTCGAGGCGCTGCTCCGGGGGGTGAGCTAGATGACGACCTTCGAGCCCGAGATCGTGGCCCTGTGCTGCAACTGGTGCTCCTACGCCGGGGCCGACCTGGCGGGCGTGAGCCGCATCCAGTACCCCCCGAACGTGCGCATCCTCCGCGTCATGTGCTCAGGCCGGGTGGAGGTGGGCCACATCATCCGGGCCCTGGAGATGGGCGCCGACGGCGTGCTGGTCACCGGCTGCCACCCGGGCGATTGCCATTACATCTCCGGCAACGAGCAGGCCGAGAAGGCCATAGCCGCCACCAAGGAGATCCTGACCGTCCTGGGCATGGAGGACAGGCTCAGCCTGGAGTGGATATCCGCCGCCGAGGGCCAGAGGTTCGGCCAGGTGATGACCGACTTCGTTGAGAGGATCAGGGCCCTGGGCCCCAATCCCATGAAGGAGGCCAAGGTGAGCCGCGGAAATCCCGGTGATGTCCCCGGACGGCTGGAGGACCTGGTGGACAGGACGGGGGTCATGTACTGCCTGGAGTGCGGCAAGTGCGAGGCCACCTGTCCGATCACCAGGATGGAGATCGCGTACTCGCCCATGCTCATCGTGGAGGAGGCCCTCCGGGACCTGCCGGAGGAACTGGAGGCGGACAAGGGGCTTTGGAACTGCATCACCTGCGGCCTGTGCAGCCACCGCTGTCCCTCGGGAGTGGACTTCCTCGAGTTCGTGCGTCAGGCGCGAGAGGTGGAGACCTCCTCCTGCGACAGGTGCGCCCACGGAGGGGTCTTCCACGCCCTGGCGGGCATAATGGCCAACGAGGCTGTCTCGCAACCAGGCAGGCTTGACTGGGTCGAGGACGGCATGGAGGTGGCCGAGAAGGGAGAATTGCTCTACTTCACCGGTTGCCTGCCCTACTTCGAGCCCGTGCTCTGGGATGTGGACGTGCACCCGGCGGGTGCCCTCGGGTCCACCGTCCGCGTGATGAACCACGCCGGCATCGTCCCCGTGGTGATGGCAGACGAGAGGTGTTGCGGCCACGACCTGGTCTGGAGCGGCCAGTCGGGGACGGCGTTCGCGGAGCTGGCCCGCCTCAACGTCGAGGCCATCAAGGCGACGGGGGCGCGACGGGTGGTGTTCACCTGCCCCGAGGGTCTTCGCACCTTCGCAAAGGACTACCCTAGGGTGCTGGGAGAGGACGCCATCGACTTCGAGCTGCTCCACATAACCCAGCTGTTCGCAGAGCTAATCGAGGAGGGGAGGCTGGAGCTCCCGGAGGGCACCGATGAGGCGGTCCCCCTGACCATCCAGGACCCGTGCCGGCTTGGCCGTCACATGGGCATAGTGGATGCTCCCCGGAAGGTCCTGGACAGCCTGCCGGGATACGAGCTCCGGGAGATGGAGCACCACGGGCTCAACGCCCACTGCTGTGGCACGTCCTCCTGGCTCAACTGCGGTACCTTCTCCAAGCGCATCCAGGTGGAGAGGATGACCCAGGCCGAGGACGCGGGAGCCGACCTGCTGGTCACCGCGTGCCCCAAGTGCTTCTCCCACTTCAACTGCACCCTCAACGAGCCCGGGTCCGACGACACACCGCCCAAGCCCGCGGTGGAGATCGTGGACATATCGGTGCTCCTTTCAAAGACCCTCGGCCTCGAAGGAGGTGGTGATCGATGACAAAGGATGAGAGCGTCCTCATCATCGGGGGCGGGATAGCCGGTTTCCAGGCCGCCCTCGACCTGGCCGCTGCGGGCGTGCAGGTCCACATGGTCGAGAAGTCCCCCAGCATCGGTGGCCGCATGGCCCAGCTGGACAAGACCTTCCCCACCAATGACTGCTCCATCTGCATCCTGGCTCCGAAGATGATCGAGACCTACGGCCACAAGAACATCAACGTGCGAACCTACGCCGAGGTCCAGAAGGTATCGGGTTCCATCGGGGACTTCCAGGTGGAGATCCTCCAGAAGGCCCGCTTCGTGTACGAGGACAAGTGCACGGGCTGCGGGGCCTGCATGGAGAAGTGCCCCAAGAAGGTGTCCAGCGAGTACGAGATGGGCCTGGCCGACCGGCGCGCCATATACTTCCCCTTCGCCCAGGCGGTGCCCCGGGTGGCCACCATCGACAAGGACGCCTGCATCCACTTCAAGACGGGCAAGTGCCTGCTGTGCGTCAAGGAGTGCCAGGCTGGAGCCATCGACCACAAGATGGAGGACGAGGTCATCACCGTCAACGTCGGGGCCATCATCGTGGCCACCGGCTTCGATGTCTACCTGCCCTACGAGATGGAGGAGTACGGGTACGGTCGCTACGAGAACGTGGTCACCGCCATGGAGTTCGAGCGCATCATCAACGCCGCTGGGCCCACCCACGGCCACATGCAGCGCCTGTCGGAGGACAAGGGCAGGCCCAAGCGGCTGGCCTTCATACAGTGCGTGGGCGCCCGGGACGTGCGACACGACCGGCCCTACTGCAGCGCCGTGTGCTGCATGCACTCGACCAAGGAGGCGATGCTGGCCCGGGAGCACCACTCGGACACCGACAGTTGGATATTCTACACCGACATGCGCGCCTTCGGCAAGGGCTTCTGGGAGTACATCGAGCGGGGCGAGAGGGACTACGGCATCAACTACATCCGGGGAAAACCCGGGGAGATCATCGAGGACCCGGAGACCAAGGACCTGATCCTCTACTACACCGACAGGGAGACCCGGGAGGTCAGGGCCCTGGAGGTGGAGATGGTCATACTGGCAACAGCCCTCATCCCCCGAGCCGACGCTCCCGAGGTGGCCCAGATCCTGGGGATCGAGATGGACGAGTACAACTTCTTCAAGGCCCCGAACGTGATGATGTCCACTGACACCACCCGGGAGGGGGTGTACATGGCCGGCTACTGCCAGAAGCCCATGGACATCCCCGACGCCGTCGCCCAGGGCAGCGCCACCGCGGCCCGCGCGATGGAGGCCATGGCCCAGAACCCGAAGGGCGGGACCTCCCAGAAGGAGGTGACGGCATGAGGCACGATGAGGAGCCTCGTATCGGCGTGTTCGTGTGCCATTGCGGCAGCAACATCGGCGGTTGGCTGGACGTGCCAGCCGTCGCCGAGTACGCCGGCACCCTGCCCTACGTGGTTCACTCGGAGGACAACCTATACACCTGTGCGGAGGACGGACTGGCCGCCATCAGGAAAGCCATCAAGGAGCAGGACCTGAACCGTGTCATCGTGGCCTCCTGCACCCCACGCACCCACGAACCCCTCTTCCAGGCCACCTGCGAGGAGGCCGGCCTCAACCGCTACCTCTTCGAGTTCGTGAACATCCGCGACCAGTGCTCGTGGATCCACATGTCCGAATGGGACGCGGCGACCGAGAAGGCCAAGGAACTGGTGCGCATGGGGGTGGCCAAGGCGACCAGGCTCGTGCCCCTCGACAGGTCCACGGCCCCCGTTGAACTCGTTGCCATGGTCCTGGGTGGTGGGATAACGGGCATGACCGCTGCCAGGGCCATCGCCAATTCCGGTTTCGAGGTCTACCTCGTGGAACGACGCTCGGTGCTGGGCGGTCTCTTGAACCGCCTCCACAAGATATGGCCAACGGAGGAGAGCCCCCGACAGCTCCTCGACGGCCTCGAGGCCGACCTGGAGGCCAACGAGAGGGTCCACATCCTGACCGGTACGGAGATGGTCGACCTGAAGGGCTTCGTGGGCAACTTCGATGTCACTCTCATGCCCGTCGAGGGCAATGGAGACGGGCTTGATCTCAAGGTGGGCACGATAATCGTCGCGACGGGCGCTGACGAGATGAAACCCGACGGCCTGTACGGCTACGGAGAGGTGGAGGGCGTCGTCACAGAACTGGAACTGGAGACCATGCTCCGTGAGGGCAACCTCCCGGAGATAGGCAATGCCGTCTTCATCCAGTGCACCGGCGCCAGGGGTCAGCGGGTCACCTACTGCTCCCGGGTATGCTGCATGACGGGGATCAAGAACGCCATGGAGCTCCGGGAGCTGTACCCCGAGGCCAGCATCAATGTCCTTTACCGGGATATCATGGCCTACGGGATATCCTACGAGGAGCTCTACCAGAGGGCCAGGGTGAAGGGGGTCGGGTTCATCCGGCATCCCAAGGAGGAACCTCCCAGGGTGGAGACGGGGCCCGATGGAAAGGTCCGTGTCACCTACCGGGACGTCATCCTGGGCAGGGACATCGTGCAGGACGTGGACCTGGTGGTGCTCTCCACTCCCCTGGTCCAGCACGAGGACGCCAAGGAATTGGCCCAGATGCTGCGCGTCCCGTTGGGACAGGACAGGTTCTTCTTCGAGGCCCACGTCAAGCTCCGGCCCATCGACTTCGCCTCCGACGGGATCTTCCTCGCGGGCACCGCCCACGGTCCCAAGGACATAGAGGAGAGCATCGTCCAGGCCCTGGGCGCAGCATCCCGTTCGCTCACATTCCTGAAGGCTGGCCAGGTCCTCTCGGAACCCATCGTGGCCGTCGTCGACGAGGACTCTTGCATCGGTTGTGGCAACTGCATCGAGGTGTGCCCCTACGGTGCCATAGAGCTCAAGGAGGGCGGCAAGCGGGGCCAGGTGGCCGAGGTCAACCCCGGCCTGTGCAAGGGCTGCGGGACATGTCCGGGAGCCTGCCCGAGCAGCAGCATCCAGCAGCTGGGGTTCACGGACGAGCAGATACTGGCGATGATCACGGCGCTTGCCAACGGGGGTGATTGAGATGACCGAGGACGAGTGGGAACCCAAGATACTCGTGTTCTGCTGCAACTGGTGCTCGTACGCTGGCGCAGACCTGGCGGGCGTGGCCCGCCTCCAGATGCCCACCCATTTCAGGGTGCTGAGGGTCATGTGCTCGGGCCGGTTCAAACCTGAGTACGCCTTCAAGGCCATGGAGCAGGGCATCGACGGCGTGTTCGTCCTGGGCTGCCACATCGGGGACTGCCACTACCTGGAGGGCAACCACCGGGCGAAGAAGCGCTTCGAGGTCCTGGAGGACATGATGGTCCATCTGGGGGTGGAGCCGGGTCGTATCAAGATCGATTGGGTCTCCGCCTCGGAGGGCGTCCGTTTCCAGGCCGTGATCACCGAGTTCGTGGCCCACATCAAGGAACTGGGTCCCTCGCCCCTGGGAGGTGGTCGCTGATGTCCGAGGAGGCAAGGGGCGTGGTGGCCGAGGTCCTGGCCAAGGGCGAGGTCGACGGTGTGCTCGGCCTTCGCGAGGACGAGGGCGCGGTGGGCCCCCATTACTTCCGGAAAGGCGACGACCTGGACTCGCTGGTCCTCTCGCCCAAGTACGCCCTCCCCCTGGTGCTGCGCTGGTTCCGCCTGCATTCCCCCGACACCAGGGTGGGCGCGGTGCTCCGAGGCTGCGAGGAACGGGCCCTGGTGGAGCTGTCGAAGCGCAGGCAGGTGGACCTGGAGATGATCGAGGTCATCGGACTGGCCTGCACTGCCGAGGAGGCCAAGGAGTGCGGTTGTGTCAACGGAAGCCCCACCAACGTCATGATCGGAACACCCACGGAGGGGCTTCCCGAGCGGAGGGAGTTCCTGGCCCTGCCGGACGCCGATGACGGGGCACGCCTCGATTACTGGAAGGCCCAGTACAGCAAGTGCATCAAGTGCTACGGATGCAAGAACGTGTGCCCGGTCTGCGCCTGCGAGGTCTGCATGATGGCGGATCACGGCTGGGTCCGGGGTGGGTCCCTTCCACCCAAGTTCGCCACGTTCCATCTCATCAAGGCCTATCACATGGCCGACCGCTGCATCGAATGCCGCGAGTGCGAGGCGGCATGCCCCGTCTCGATCCCTCTGACCGAGATGTACGGGCGGTTGCTACGGGACGTCGAGAGGCGCTTCGATTACGTGACCGGTGCCGACCCGGAGCAGAGGCCTCCCCTTCTGACGACACTGATGGACGAACCCATCCTCGAGGAAGAGGAGGAGGGAGGTGGTTAAGATGGAGTACAAGTCAGTCCTCACGACCTGCCCGTACTGCGGGTGTGGATGCAACATGTTCCTCCAGGTGATCGACGGTCATCTGGTCGGGACCCTTCCGTCCAAGACCCACGAGATCTCCCGGGGCTCCCTCTGCATCAAGGGGTGGAACTCCCACGAATGGGTCGAGAGCCCCGACCGGTTGAGGACGCCCCTCATCAGGGGCGAGGACGGGGAACTTCATCCAGCCAGCTGGGACGAGGCCCTGGACCTCATCGGCAGCAGGCTCCAGGCCATCATCGACGACCATGGAGGCGACGCTGTGGGCCTGCTCAGCTCGGCCCGGTGCACCAACGAGGAGAACTACCTCATGCAGAAGCTGGCCCGGGCCGTGGTGGGCACCAACAACATCGACCACTGCGCCCGGTTGTGCCACGCGTCGACCGTGGCCGGCCTGGCCGGCACCCTGGGGAGCGGGGCGATGACCAATTCCACCCCGGACATCCCCCTGGCCGATTGCATACTTGTCACGGGCTCCAACACCGTGGAGCAGCACCCCCTCATCGGCTCCCGTGTCATATTGGCCAAGGAACGGGGCGCCAAGCTCATCGTGGTGGACCCCCGCGAGACCCCCCTGTCCACGATGGCGGACATCTGGCTACACCAGAGGCCCGGCACCGACGTGGCCTGGCTCAACGCCATGATGCACGTGATCCTCCGGGAGGGCCTGGAGGACAGCGAGTTCATCGAGGCGCGCACCGAGGGCTTCGAGGAGATGAGGCCGGTCCTGGACCGCTACACTCCCCAGGTCTCCGAGGAGATCACCGGCATCCCAGCAGCCGAGCTGGAGGCGGCCGCCCGCATGTACGCCAGTGCGGACAAGGGCTGCATCCTGTACTCCATGGGCATCACCCAGCACACCAACGGGACGGACAACGTCAAGTCGGTGGCCAACCTTGCGCTGTTAACGGGCAACATGGGTCGCAAGGGCACCGGCGTCAATCCGCTGCGGGGCCAGAACAACGTGCAGGGCGCCTGCGACATGGGAGCCCTCTACAACGTGTTCCCTGGATACCAGAAGGTGGCGGACGAGGCTGCCCGGGCCAAGTTCGACGAGGCATGGGGCGTCACCTGCTCCGATGTCACCGGCCTCACGGTGGTGGAGATGATGCACGCGGCCCACGATGGGAAGATGAAGGGAATGCTCATCCTTGGCGAGAACCCCATGCTCTCCGACCCGGACATCAACCACGTGCGGGAGGCCCTGTCCACCCTGGACCTGCTGGTGGTCATAGACATCTTCCTCTCCGAGACCGCGGCCATGGCGGACATCGTGCTCCCGGCGGCCTCGTGGGCCGAGCGGGAGGGGACCTTCACCGCCACCGATCGCAGGGTGCAGCGCATCCGCAAGGCCATCGAGCCCGTCGGCGAGAGCAGACCGGACTGGAGGATCATATGCGATATCGCCGGTCGGTTGGGTGCAGAGGGTTTCGACTTCCAGTCCCCTGTCCACATCATGGAGGAGGTCGTCACCGTGACGCCCCAGTACGGCGGCATCGACTACGAGCGGCTCGAGGAGGGCGGTCTCCAGTGGCCCTGTCCCTCCCCGGACCATCCCGGCACGCCCATACTCCACGTGGACAAGTTCACCAGGGGGCTCGGGCTCTTCAGCGCCGTCGAGCACCAGGAACCCAACGAACTTCCCGACGACGAGTACCCGATGACACTCACCACCGGCCGGATGATGTTCCACTACCACACCGGGACCCAGACCCGCAGGACCCCTGCGCTGGACCAGGAGGTGCCCACGGGCTATGTGGAGTTGAATCCCGAGGACGCCAAGCGCCTGGGTGTCAACGACGGCCAGATGGTGGAGGTGAAGAGCCGGCGCGGAAAGATACACATCCCGGCAGAGGTCACCGAGAAGGTCCAGCCAGGAGTGGTGTTCATACCGTTCCACTTCGCCGAGTGCGCGGCGAACCTGCTCACCAACCCGGCCCTGGACCCAGTGGCGAAGATCCCGGAGTTCAAGGTCTGCGCCGTCTCGGTGGAGCCTGTCAAGGGAGGTGCATAGAATGGGATTGGAGGATGCCTTCGAGAAGGCGTGGGACGACCTTCGGCACATGAACATACCGGATATCTGCCGCCTGGCGGCCGTTCCCCCTCCCGACTCGAAGGGGCACATCTGGGTGCCCTTGCTGGGGGAGAACTTCGCGGTGCACCTGGATGAGGAGAAAGTGCTCCTCAACGGCACCGAGGAGGCCCGGCCCGACAAGGGGTTGATCGTCCTCCATTACCTCATCGGTGCCATGTCGATCGAGCCCACGGGCAACCTCCTGTCCTTTCGACAGCTCCAGGGCGGGGACGTCTACTGGAAGGCCTACGAGGGCCGTTCCATCATCCGGCTCCAGGACTTCTTCGGCGAGCGACCCCAGGCCCTGCACAAGGCGGTGAAGGGCATGGAGCACAAGAGGTCGTCCATGGGGGATGTGGGTTACGTCATCACAGCATTGCCCAAGGTGCCGGTCACCGTGGCCGTCTGGGGCTCTGACGACGAGCTGCCCGCCTCTGCCAATGTGCTGTGGGACGATACTGTGAAGCACTTCCTTCACACCGAGGACGTGGCTGTCCTGGGGGGCATCGTGGCCAGCGAGCTCATCAGGCGGGCGTCCCCTGATTGAACGGGCCCCGCTCATCCGATGAGGATGTGCTCCTCCCCGGCATAGATATTGAACCTGCCCCCTCGCAGGAATCCGACCATCCCCAGATCGTTGTCCCTCGCGATATCGATGGCGCCACTCAGGGGAGCGCTCCTTGAGATCACCAGTGGGATAGCGGCGTGGACGCACTTGCGAGCAATGTCCGAGGAGATCCGGCCGGTCGTGTAAAGGGCCAAGGTCGACAGGTCGGCATTGGCGATCAGGGCCTTTCCGACCACCTTGTCCACCGCCGTGTGGCGTCCCACGTCGAAGGCTTCGTGGACGGGCTCCCCTTGCCGGGATATGAGGAAGGCATAGTGGAACGCACCGGTCCTCGCGAACAGTTCCGTCCTGTCACGCACCGCGCGGGGGATCCCTGCCAAGGCCTCGACCGGCAGACCGAGGCGTACCTCGATGGGCCTCAGCGGCCGGGTGGGCCATGCTGGTGGAGCTCCGCACTCGGTCTGGATGAGGCCCCTCGCGTGGGCCCCTTCCAGGTCCCCGCTGTTCTCGGCCGCCTTCAGGATCTCGGCGCCCAGCTCGACCAGGACCTCGAACCTCCCACCCCGGTCGGCCACCAGGATGTCCCCCACGTCATCCCGGTGACGGATCAGCCCCTCGCTGTAGAGATGGCCGATGATGAACTCGTTGAGGGACTCGGGGGCCATGATGATGTCCAGGATGCCCAGGGGCTCCACGTGGAAGGTGATCCCGAACTCCTCCGCCACGAGGTCAGGCTCCCTCGTGGTGGCGCCGTCCCGCCACCTGACCACCTCGATCTCCCGGGTTATCCTCTCCTCCACCATAGGGTGTGTCCTCCGCGATTGATGGCCAGGGCTGGTAATAAAACTTAGCGGATTATGACCTAGGAGCCCTTCACGGGTCGCCGACCTGGTTCTTGGCCGCCTGCAGCGTGTTCTTCATCAGCATGCAGATGGTCATCGGCCCGACGCCACCAGGCACAGGGGAGATCTTGCTCGCGACCTCCTTGGCCTCGTCGAAGTTGACATCGCCGACCAGCTTGTAGCCCTTCTCCGAGGTCTCGTCGTCCACCCGGTTGACACCGACGTCGATCACCACGGCACCGGGCCGTACCCAGTCGCCGGGAACGAACTCGGGAACACCGGCCGCGACGATGAGGATGTCCGCCTGGCGGCACAGGTCGCCCATGTTCTTGGTCCGGGTGTGGGCGATGGTCACCGTTGCGTTCGCGCCTGGTTTCTTCTGGACCAGGATGGCCGCTACGGGCTTGCCAACGATGTTAGACCTGCCGACCACTACCACGTGGGCGCCCTCTATGGGGGTACCAGATCTGACCAGCATCTCCTGGACGCCGTGGGGAGTGCAGGGTAGCAGCAGGTTGTCCTCGCCGACCAGCATCTTGCCAACATTGATGGGGTGGAAACCGTCCACGTCCTTTGCGGGGTCGATCCGCAGGAGCACGTTGGTCTCGTTGATGTGCTTGGGCAGGGGCAATTGCACCAGGATGCCATGCACCTTATCGTCCGCGTTCAGCTTGTCGATGAGGGCGAGCAGCTCCTCCTCGGGTGTCTCCGCCTCGAGACGGATGGTGTCCGACCCGATGCCCAGCTTGGCCGCCTTCTTCCCCTTCATACGGACATAGACCTGTGAAGCGGGATCCTCGCCTACCAGTATCACGGTGAGGTGAGGCGGGATGCCGTGCTTGTCGATGAAAGCCTGGATCTCACCCCCCATCTCTCCGTAGATCTCCTTGCTGACCTCTTTGCCAGAGATAATTTCTGCCGTCATCTTGACCACTCCCTTCAGAAGCCCCCACCACGGGGGGCAGTGGCAACATCATAGGCGGCCTTAAGTCTTACGCCCCCAGGCGGGTACTGGGCAATCTTTTTATCCACAATCGGAGCTTAACCGTCGAGGCGTTAAAATGTGCGAGTCGAAGGTGTACCTCATGACCGGGGATGAGAAGGAGCACGTCATGTCCGAGGTCGTGCGCATGGAGGTCGAGGATGGTGGGGTCAGGTTGTTGGACATCATAGGCAACGAGACCTTCGTCGAGGGGGCCAGGGTGCGGCACGCCGACCTCCTGACCCACGAGATCGTCCTGGAGAAGTGAGGGGGCGACGTCATGGCATGGCGCATCTCCGTTGCAGGCAAGGGAGGGGTGGGCAAGACCACCATCTCGGGCCTGCTCGGCCGCCTCTGGGGGAGGCAGGGCCGACCGGCAATATTGGTGGATTGCGACCCCTCCACCAACCTGGCCTCCGCCCTGGGCATCGAGGCGGAGGTCCGCCAGGAGAGGGTACCGTTGGCCTGCGACCACGACCTGGTCGAGGACAAGGTGGGCGTAAGGCCCGGCGAGAGCTACGGGCAGATGTTCCGTCTCAACCCAGAGGTGGAGGATATACTGGAGAAGTACGGGATGGAGGGGGCCGACGGCACCACCCTCCTCACGCTGGGCACCATCTCCACCGGCGGGTCCGGCTGCTTTTGCCCCGAGAGCGCCCTCCTCAAGGCCCTGATGAGGTACCTGGTGTTCAAGAGGGACGAGATCGTCATCATGGACATGGCCGCCGGCGTGGAGCACCTGGGCCGGGGCACCGCCGAGAAGGTGGACATGATGCTCATCGTGGTCGAGCCCGGTGCCCGGTCGGTGGACACCGCCATCCAGGTAAAGGGCCTGGGGAAGGACCTGGGCATCAATCGGTTCTCCGCCATCTTCAACAAGGTGCCCGATGGGACGGACCTTTCCGTCCTCGAGGGGAAGTTGGAGGCGGAGGGCATCACCGTCGTCGGCCACCTTCCCTTCGACAGCGCCCTCATAGAGGCGGACATGGCCGACGTCTCCGTCATGGACTACGCGCCCGGTTCCAAGGTGGAGAGGGCGATGGAGGAGATGCTCCCAAGCATCGAGGGCATCATCTCCGAAGCGGCGTGACGGGCCCTCGCACCCGGGAACGGGCAGCGTCGGGTCCTTATAACACGAACGCGGGCTTCGCCCCTCGAATCCGGCCCCTTTCTAGGCCTGCCGATGACGAGGGGTTCGTGGGGGTGCTGGGGTGGCGTCCAGGGAGGGGCTAGACCGGCATCTCGATGCACAATACTTATTACTGGCTATTACTATCCGGCGCTGGGCCACATCATCATTGGTCCAACCACTTGGGACAGTATTTAGAGGTCGAGGTGTTCCTAATGAGGATAGTCAAGTTCGACAAGGAACTATGCATCGGATGCAAGCATTGCCATATGGCTTGCCTCGTCCGCCACAGCGAATCGGGAGATATCAACCGCATCCACCTGGAACAAGCGATCACACCACCGAGGTTGAGGGTCCGCTACAAGGAAGAGAAGGACAAGATCTACGTCCTTCGCTGCCAGATGTGCAAGGATCCCAAGTGCGTCGAGGTATGCGAGCACGAGGGCATAGTTAAGGACGAGGACGGCTTCGTCCACTTCACCAACGAGTGCACCATGTGCTTGGACTGCGTAGAGGCCTGTCCCTTCGATGCCATTTTCGTCGAGGGGGGCGAACCTTACAAGTGCGACCTATGCCTTGATCACACCATACCCGCCTGCGTGGATGCTTGCAAGGTGGACGCGATGACGTTCACCGATGTCTGAGATCACATTGAGACAGTTTGGGTTCCACGGAACGCTTATCGAGGAGGAAAGAAACTTCAGGAACGTTCGAGGTGATGAAATGACACCACCACAAAACAAGACCGCTGACAAGGCGGTAGAATGCGTCATGAACGAGGCCTGCGGCGATGACGTGACGACGTCGTGGGACCGCTACAAGGCCATGCAGCCCCAGTGCGGTTTCGGCGACCTAGGCGTTTGCTGCCGCACCTGCCTGATGGGCCCATGCCAGATCGCGATCTACGGCGACGGCCCGAAGGAGGGGGTCTGTGGCGCGAAGGCGTACAC
>JAUVEQ010000070.1 GCA_030594725.1 Methanobacteriota archaeon | reverse complement strand
TCGAGGTACGAGTTCCCCAAGAACCTCAAGACCAGGAAGCTCTGGGGTTACATCCTGATACCCGTTCTGTTCTACTCACCATTACTGATCGGTCTGGCAACGATCGATCCGGATGAGGGGGTCAGTACCGACTTCCTGCTTACCATTGCCATGTTCTTGAGCATCTTCGTGGGACTGCTCATGATCGTCGTCTACAGCCAGAGGCCATGGGTGACCATAGAGGACTACACGATGACCGTCGAGAGGGAGGAGTTCCAGCTCAACCACCTGGGCTCGTTCAGTCTCTTCATCAAGAGGAGGGCGGGCCTGCAACCGACGGAGTACTTCATCGCGTTCGACATATTCGAGCCGGGTTCGCCACCCTGGAGCGCGACCACGCATTCGATAAGGTCCGTAAAGGACGCTGACACCCTGGTTCGGGACCTCAGGACCTTGCTGCCAGATGTCACGTTCTACGACCGGACGCCCTTGGCAGAGGCGTTAGCCACCCATGACAGGCTCGAGAGGATGGCCAGAGGGGATATCGACGACTCCCAGGACCCATGAATCAGGGAGATTCTCGTTTTCTTAGAATCATGCGCGAAGCTTTTTTTATTCCAATAACGAAAGTGGGTAGGGCCAGAAATGGTGAATTTATGCTCTTCCTTGCCTTCTGGGACAGATCAACTGTCGAGGTGGATGCGACCTCCGCACCCGATATTACGACGGAGGAGGAGGAAGTGGGCCAGTATGCCATCGTATCCAAGGAGGCCGGACTGGACGACGCACCGGACCGGGATGGGGGGCCGTCCGAACCCAAGGCCGGTCCAACAGTACCCATATGGTCGCTGGTAATTGTGGTCGGCATCCTGGTCCTGATCGCTCTCACTGCATACTACGTGGGTGTCAGCGACAAGGACACGGACGGCGATGGTGTGGCCGATAACGAGGATGCCTTCCCGAACAATGCCTCAGAGTGGAAGGATTCGGACGATGATACGTACGGGAACAACATCGATGCGTTCCCACAGGACCCAGATGAATGGGAGGACGCAGATGGGGACGGTACGGGTAACAACGCCGACACCGACGATGACAATGATGGCGTCCCCGACGAGGTCGACGAGTTCCCCCTCGTGGATGCTTCGATCGAGATCACGTTGATCCTGTTCACCCTGCTCGATCAGGTGGACGAGGACGAGAAGGACGAGACGGATCCGAACGGCTCCCAGGTCTGGATCGTGATCCACGTCCTGGATGGGGGTGAACCGATCAGGGTCCCCGTGTCAGGGAACCACATCATGTCCGTGGGAGACGTTTGGGAGATCAACCAGACCTTCACGGTGAACATCCCAGACAACAGGACCTCTTGGGACATCGAGATCAACTGCTGGGATGACGACTCGAGGGGTGCAAACGACCAGATCGATATCTCACCCACGACGGACAGGACCCTCCGCGTGAACCTGGACCTGATAACGGGGACGTGGACGGGTGATGTCAGCGGTTGTAGCTCGAGCGGGGAGGACGATGGATCCGGAGATACCGATGACGACGACGGTGCCATCGAGTTCAGTATGGTCGTGGTCTTCGATTAGGTCCCGGCCGGCCCAAGGATACGACCAACATGATTATTGGATTCATGCATGTGGCACATATACGACCAGATCCCGCACAATCTTATTGCTTGCCAGGTAGAAAATCCCTAGAAGGGTGATCCGAACCCTAGTTGCCGAAGGGGGTCCTAATCCTCTTGGGCCTTCTGCTTCCAAACGTAGTATCCCACAAGCCCGACGACAACGATTATTATTATGATGATGAGCAGGCTTGCAGACGAGAGATTGAACGTGGGTGTGTATTCCAATTCGACCATTCCATTGGCCTCGTTCCCGGCATCATCGATGGCCCGGATCTCCACCACGTGCTTGCCCTCGCCCACCTTGATCTTGAACTTCTGTGACGGAACGTCCTTCCAGGTTCCATTATCTATGCGGTACTGGGCTGCGACATCATCGTCGATGGCGTCCGTTATGCTGAGGTCGATGGTGACCGATTCGCTATCGGTCTTGACCTTGAGCGGACCTTTGATGATGATGATGGGTGCCGTGGTATCGAGGATTATCGATGGCAACCAGTGCCTGATGTTGCCCGCTCTGTCCCCGACCGCAAAGTAGACGGTCACAGGCCCATCGCCAACGGGAAGCTCCCATTCCATGGTGTCATCGACAGTGACCCATTCAGAGGCCCCGTCCGGGGGACCATCGATCGAGGCTGCCATCGTGTCGAGCCCGGATCCATCATCAGTTACGGCGATGTCGATGGTCACCGTTCTGCTGTTGGTGTACTCTGCACCTCCATCGATGACTATGGTCCCAGATGGCATGGTGTCATCGATGAAGATGCTATCGGAAAGCTCGACCAAGTTACCCGCATGATCGGACACTACCACATAGATGGTCCTCTCGCCATCATCGCCCTCGAAGGTCCATTCGTAGTATTCATCAGGTGGTACAAGGTCGGGCTCCATGCTGCCAGGTGATTCCGAGAGACCCACCATGGCCACACCCGAGGTCTCGTCATCAACCTCGATGTAGACATGGACGGTCCAATCCGATGTGTATTCCAAAGTCCCCCATATGGAGATTGTCCCAGTGGGGGCTACAGTGTCAAGGATGATCGAATCAGTCAGTGTGACGACATTTCCGATGACGTCCCTCACCTGGGCGAACAGGTACCTACTCCCCTCCCCTTGGGACATGTCCCATGTGATGGTAGGTGAGAACGGTTCCCAGATCTCTTCGCTGAAGAAGGGATCCTCGGATATCCTGTAGACATCGACGCCCGACAGGGCATCCGTTACTGTGAAGGAGATGGTGACGCTCTCGTCCGTGGCGAACTCAGCTCCATCATCGATGAGTATGTAACCCTCGGGTTGTGTGACATCAATGGTGATCGTTGCGGATATGGTTGCAGTGAGCCCTGCCCTGTCCTCCAATTCGATATAGATGGTCTTGGGACCATCCCCCGCCAGGAGTATCCAATCGAACTCTGATGTTATCGGTTCGATCGAGGTCCCCGAAAAATCAGGTCTGTTGCTCACACGCATTCCGTGGAGTCCTGATGTGTCGTCCTCGGCCATCAGTCCACAGCGTACCAGGGTGTCTCCAGTATAGGATGCTCCGGCGTCTATCAGGAGCTCGCCCCTCGGTGGGGTGGTGTCGAGCACGATGAGGTCGGAGGACATGGCTATGTTCCCAGCCGCGTCCCTCGCCCTCACAATTACCTCCCTACCACCATCATCACCCGACGATAGTGTCCAGTCGACCGTTGCAGGAGATGTCATGGTCTGCCACCGTGAAGGCCAGACATCGCCCTTGTTCTTGATCATCACTTCAACTGGTGCCTCGTCGTAAGTTACTATCCCCAGCGTTACATCCCGACCGTTCGTGTAGGGTTCATCATCGTCGATCAGTAGACCTACCATTGGGGGCAACGTGTCGAGGATGATCGTGTCGTTGACGACGGTCGTCCATCCCGCCTCATCCATCAGCCATATGTACACCGTTCTAACACCATCGCCAGGTCCCATTTCGAACCTGATATTGTGAGCTGGAAGGACGGGATCGCCCCAAGTTCCCACGTCTGGGGTGGTGGAGAGCTTCATCCCAACGATGTCGGTAAGGTCGAACCATTCCACTGTCAGATCCACCTTGGTCGAGTTGGTGTACCTGTCGCCGTCATTGATCGAGACCCTGGCAGTTGGGGCATTCGTATCGACGGTGATCGTGTCATTCATTATCTGGCTTATCCTGCCGGCCTCATCGAGGAAGGCCACGTACAGCTTCACATTCCCGTCCGGACCTCCGTAGTAGAAGGTTCCTGAGGTGGAGAAGGGTTGCCAGGATGCTCCAATCAAGTCCGGTAATGTGGATATCTTGAAGTGAGTGACCTCGTGGGTATCGTTCGCCTGAAGCTCGAAATCGATCTCCGTATTGTTGGTCACGGGCTCTCCATCGACAAGTGTGATATTACCGGTGGGTGGGAACAGGTCCACCTTGACAGGGATAGTCATCTGGTCCTCGTTCAGAATAGTGTTTATCCCCTTCAAGAGAATATCATAATCACCATCCGTTAGGTTGACAGTGATGTTCCAAGCATTATCCTGGAAGGGCACGTCCTTCCAAGATCCATTGCCGACCTTGATCTGGAGGGTGGCAGCGGGGGAGTTAAACTTCATTTCGAACCAGTTTAGCCTGCTCCTCATCCAATCCCCTGTGGCGATGAACTCGACCTTGTACTTGAAATACCTGGCAGTTACACCGTTTAGTTCGGCCGATGAGTGAATTTGAGACCAAGGGGTCCATGTCGCGCTGTCGTTCGACCAGCTCAGATAACTCTCCATCCGTCCTCCCCAGGTTGTGTTAAAGGACCATCCAACACCGTCAATAGTGACGGCTCCGCCGGCGTCATGAGGCTTTGATGTATAGGTCCCGTTCATCTTGGATGTCATGACCTTGAAGGACCCATAGCTAACGACGTCGTTTCCGTTGTAACATCTTGAGAAGACCAAAGAGTGATCACCCTCATCGAGGAACACGGGTTCTCTCATCCCCTTCGCGTAGATCGTTCCCGCCTTCGGTACGAGGATTGCGCTACCTGAATCAACGAAATCGACACCGTTGTCGGACCATAGCCATCCCACGGACCAGCTTCCTCCCCCTATGCCACTCGATGACCACAGCCTGTAAGTGTTATTCGACTTTTCCATGGTCCCATATGTGGTGTCGCGGGATTCCCAGGTACTGGTATCAGCCTTTCGTAGGGGATTGTTCGGATGATTGGTCCACTTCTTGAGATCCGTCGAAGTGGCAAGACCGAGATGCATCGGTTGCAGCTGGGCGTGGCCCCAGTAGTAGAGCCGGTACGTTCCACTATCGTTGAAGAAACAAGCGGGCTGTGTGTCATGGTTCCATGAGGTTGTAGCTGGTCCGTGGTTGACGATAGGATTGTTGGCATATCTGGTGAAATTGGTCCCGTCGTCCGAATATGCATAATGGATGTCCAGGCCAAACCCATCCCAACGGGAGTAGTATAGATGGAACTTCGTCCCGTCATGATAGATCACAGGAGCGGCATATGATCGATCGGGATCTCCATTGAACTTCCTTACACGGAGCACCGGATTGTTCCAGAACTTGGTCCAGTTCTCCCCGTCCGTGCTAGTCGCGAGGCCAATGTGGCAATATTGCCACATGCTTCCTCCAGCATAGTAAAGGTAGTAGGTAGAATTGACCTTGATCACATCCATGCCTCGAAGGGTTATATCCCACGATGAACTCCCGCTGTTCTCCAGAATCGCATTCCCACTATTGGTAATCGCCCATTTGACCTCAGGTTTGTGTAGGACCGTGTCGCTGTCGACAGTCACGTTGTGTAAGGAACCTCCTGAGAACTCGTTCGATGTGTTATGGCGTATGGTCACGTTCTCTCCATGAATGGTACCTTCGAGGGTGATATTATCATCCAATATGAACTCTGGTATCGTTGTGCTAAGGTTCACGTTGATACCTTCTGAGGGAGTGGCCGTCGGGAGGATGAACATCAGAACAGTAAGAACAGGTAATATCCGTATTATTCCCAACTTCGACATACAACCACCCTATTTCGCATATAATCCTTCTTACAGTATTTTAACCTTTCAACATAGGTAACTCCTTTCAAGTGTGCCAACATCGTTAAATACGTTCAACCAGGTCAGGAATCCGATGACCCAACGGGATGCCGACCTTGACCCACGCACTCCCCGCGAGGAGCTGATTCACAGGTACAGCTCCTTGAGGAATCGTCTTGCATCCCTCGACATCGATCTTTCCGTAGTGCTCACCAATCCCAACCTGTTCTACCTGACGGGCTCCATCCAAGAGGGCATGCTCGCCCTCTCGAACCACCATTCCGGTCCCGTCTACATGGTCCGCAGGGTGCTGGAGCGGGCGAAGTACGAGAGCCACCTCGACGACGTTCGCCCCGCGGTGAGCCCAAAGAAGCTCCAGGCGACCCTAGGATTACGACAGGTCAAGAGCCTCGGGATGGAGCTTGATTCTGTGCCCGTAGCGTGGGCCGAACGTGTGAGGTCAGCATTCGGAGGTCGCGATGTGGAGATCGTGGACATCTCCCACGTCCTTCGTGAGACCCGAGCCGTGAAATCGGCATGGGAGGTGGACAGGATCGTGGAGGGCGCTGCCCAGATCGATACGGCGATGGAGCGGGCGAAGGAGGTCATCCGGGAGGGCATGACCGAGCTGGAGCTGTCCGCCGAGCTGGAGTTCGCCATGCGCCGCATGGGCCACGAGGGCCTTGTCCGGATGCACAGGTTCAACTCCGAGATGCACATCGGTGGTGTGCTGTCAGGACCTTCGGCGACCATACCCACCTGGCACCAGGCCGTCATGGGTGGAGGTGGCCTTTCGCCCTCCCTGCCCCACGGGGCATCGTACCGCAAGATCCGAAAGGGCGAGCCCATCGCCATCGATCTTTGCGGCATCAGCCATGGATACATCGCGGACGAGACCCGTACCTTCGTCGTCGGTTCCCTGTCGGAAAGGACCATGGAGGTGCAGCAGGCGACCCAGGAGATCCTGAGCACCCTCGAGTCGGAGCTTCGTCCCGGGGTCCACAACGAGGGCCTTTGGATCGTGGCCGAGACGATGGCCGAGGAGCTGGGCGTCCTCGATGGCTTCATGGGAGTGGGCGACACAAAGATGAGGTTCATCGGGCACGGTGTGGGCCTCGAGCTGGACGAGCTGCCGATAATGGCGGACAGGGTCCCGGGCGAGGTGCCGGTCGGGGCCGTCGTTGCACTGGAACCCAAGGTCGTGATCCCCGAACTGGGCGTGCTCGGCGAGGAGAACACCTACCATGTCACGAAGGACGGTGCCCGTCAATTGACCTGGGCTCCGCCCGGACCTATCGAAGTGTGATGAGGGGGGAAGCGGCCGTCAACGGTTCCGCAACACCACTGGCATGGACGATGATATTACCATCCTGTGCTTGGTGAAATATTCGGATTCGAAGCGTTGCTGCTCGAAATCCTCGTAGTCTGAGAAATCCTGGACACATGCGCATCTGCATAGGTGAGTTAGACTGTCGAGACCTAGATTGAACTTATCAAAATGACAGTGCTCACAACTCCTCAGACGCCCACCTGGGGGTCAATCGGTGTCATGATATATAATAACACTGGGCCCCATTCCAGAGTCTGAAACCACGGCGGTGTACACACGGCCCATCATGTGATCGAGATGGTCGAACTGAGTACAAGTACAGCGATCACCGCGGAGACTATCCCTGCGACCCTGAGGGGCGTCAGGCGTTCCCGGAACACGATAACCGCCAGCACCGCGGTGACCACGAAGCAAAGTTGGGATATCGGCACGGCGACCGATGCATCACCCTCGATGAGTGCGGCGAGAAGGAGTAGGCTCGCCATCGCCGTCAACACGCCGTTCCAGGGCGCCGTGGACCAGGTCTTCCGCTCCATCTTGAGGTTCCTGTCGTAGTAGAGGGCGTAGGTGACCGCGATGGGCAGGAACGTCAACGATTGCACGAGGGCGAAGGTGGTGGGAGGTGCGCCCTCTGAGACCCCGACCTTGTACAGGAAGCCCTTGATGCCTATCGTGACCATCGCCACAACGGCGAAGGCGGCTGCCAATGCGGCAGAGGTGCGCAACATGCCGCCCTTACCCAGGGGCAACCCCTCGGATGAATGATACGTCTCCTCAGCCTTGGAACGCCCGTTGATGGCTGTGAGGGCGAGGAGGGCCACGATGATGAGGGCGAAGCCAAGGACCTTCCTGGGGGTTATCTCCTCTCCCAGGAACGCGACGGCGAGTATGACGGTGATGCCGAAGCTCATACGGTATATCGGGACCGCAACGGACGCCTCGCCGGTCTCGAGAGCCTTCAGGACGAAGACGTATGAGATGAAGGTTATCGCACCGCATGCAACGGCGTACCAGAGCTCGTACGACCACTCGAACCCCCCCACCAGAGGTAACAGGACGAGGGTGGTCAACGTGAAGAACACGGATTGGACCACCAGGAACTGCGTCCTCCTGACCCCCACGCTCATGGCCCGCTTGTTCAAGAAATCGGACAAGCCGAGGCACAACATGGCACCCACGGCCAGGACCGCGGGGGCGGTCTCCATAGCCATGGCCTTGAGAAAGCCCTATCCGTATATAATGGCACTGGATAGGCGAGTCGGGGGCCCCCGTACGGTACCTGGTACCTATCCGGCACTGGGTCTGCGGAACAGGAAGTAGATGATGAGGACGATTAACACGATAGCGATGATGGCCCAGGTCCAGGAGGAGATACCCTCGTCCTCTGCCTCGTAGGGGAATGTTCCGACCTTGACATCATCCCCGTGACCGATGTTGCCGCCGAGGTCCTCCGCGAACACCCTGAAGTGGTACAACGTCCCTTTCTTCAGGCCCGTCACGTTCAGGTAGTGGACGGTCTCGAAGCTGCCGAGTGCCTGGGCGGTGTTCCCGTACTCGTCTGTCCTACCCCATTCCACACCGCCCTTGGTCGGCTCGTTCGTTTCCCATTTCACCTCGAACCATTCCTCCCCCACGTTGAGGACGCGGACCCCCATCACGACGGGCGGTACCTCGTCCTGGGCGTCAGCGCTGTCGATCATGAACGTACCTGCCAACGGTCCGACGAGCAATAAGGCCAAGACGATGATAGCTACGAGCCTCAAGGAACTCCCCGGTATCAAGTGCACCCAGAAGGCAATAAATACATCGGTCCCATCCTTGACATTTGCTGGCCTGGGAGGGCGTCTCATCCATCTCAGTCGTGCCACACTGCAGCGTCGACCTGGTGGATGGCCTGCCGCTCGCTCCTTGTCGCCATGCTCGCGGCCGCGTTGGGACAGACCTGGGCACAGACGCCACAACCCCAGCAGGCCACCTCGTCCACGCGAGCCTTTCCATCCTCGGGGTCCAGGTATCGTGCCTGGAAGGGACACTGGGAGACGCAGAGACCGCAACCGGAGCACGTCCTCTGGTTGACGGTCGATATACCCACGCGAGCCGGCAGTACGTTCCGGCGCATGATCGAGACCGCCCGCGATGCCGCAGCGTGGGCCGAGGCCATCGACTCCTCCGCCACCTTGGGCCCCGTGACAAGACCGCAACCGTAGATCCCGTCCCGGAAACCGTCCACGGGCCTGAACTTGGTGCTTGGGGCCGCCAGGAAACCATGGGGGTCGACCTCGGTCCGGAGCAGGCTTGGCAGACCGGCCAATGGCCTCGGTACCATCCCGGTGGAGAGCACTACCACATCCGCGTCCAGGAGGATGGTGCCTTCCAGCCCTGGATCGTGAACCTCAACGGCAAGTGGCGCATCCTTCCCCTCCCTGACGACGGGCTTGTCGTCCGTTGAGAAGCGAATGAACCTGATACCCTCGTCCCTCGCGATCGTGTAGAACTGCTCGAGGTTCCCGTAGGTCACGATGTCCCGGTTCAGGATGACTACCTCTGCCTCGGGATCCTCCTTGCGTATCCTTCGGGCGTTGTGTATCGCCCGGATGCAGCACACTCGACTGCAGTACGGAAGGGCATTCTCCTCGCGGGAACCGACGCACTGGATCATGACGACCCGTTTCGGGGTCTTGCCCTCCGCAAGCATGTCCTCCAGTCCGAACTGGTCCACGACCCCCTCCAGCTTCCGGAGCCCGTATTCCTTCGGGAGG
>JAUVEQ010000413.1 GCA_030594725.1 Methanobacteriota archaeon | reverse complement strand
GGGGCCCCGGGGGGGCTGGCCGGAAATAGAATCATCATAGCTGAACAGCTCGACCACCACGATTCGTGGACCCGATCTTCAAGACAAGCGGCTCCGGATGGGGAGAGCCAGGCTCGCCCGAATTGTCTCGCGATGAGGTAGAACAAGGGGGCCCTGATGGCGGTGGCTACGGCGGAGCTCGGCGGGTGGTAGGGGGCTCTCTTCGGTCTTTGTCTTCAGTGATAACCTCGATAACGGAATCGGACCCAAGGGAGAAGCCCGATGGAAGCGGATCAGTCCACTTTCTCTGACCCCCCCATGGCCGAATTATATACCAATAATGGCATTGAAAACACGTTAATAAGAGGACTAGGATCGGGATGAAAAACAACTACGGATCCGCCTTCGACCATCAATGGGATAATAGTGCAGTAGAAACGATGATCTTCCTTTATCGCATCGATGAGAGACAGAACCGACGACCGCGAATCATTGAATTGTGTTAGGCAAGGATGGGATACGTCAATGAGCAAGTACATCAATAGGATGGACCCAGAACTAGAAGAAGCCATTCAAGAAGATATCAGAGCAAGAGAAGATGCCAATCTATCTCCCTACGCCTCCAAGAATGATGAAGGGCATCGCCGGAAACCCAATTCAAAGGACGATGTAAGGACGAGGTATGCAAGGGATGCGGACCGGATCATCCACACCCACGCGTTCACCAGGTACATCGATAAGACGCAGGTGTTCTTCTCCGTGGATAATGACCACATCACCCACCGGGTGTTACACGTCCAGATGGTCTCGAAGATAGGCAGGACCATCGGCCGAACCCTCCGGTTGAACGAGGACCTCATCGAGGCGATAGCCCTCGGGCACGACATCGGCCATGTTCCCTACGGTCACATCGGTGAGGGATCGCTGTCCCGACTATGCGAGATGCACGGTATCGGGCAGTTCCATCACAACATCGAGAGCGTGCACATGCTGCAGGGGATCGAGGACTGCAATCTGACGCTCCAGGTCGTGGACGGGATATTCACCCACAACGGCGAGGTACACGTTCAGAGACTCGCTCCCGAAAGGGACCGCAGCTGGAAATCCCTGGACCAAGACATCCATCGGGTCATCGGGGGCGAGACGGACTGTCCCCCGTCCCCGATGACATTGGAAGGATGCGTGGTCCGCTTCTCAGATGTGATCGCCTACCTGGGCAGGGACATCGAGGATGCCCTCGAGCTGGGGTTGATCGAAGGGGTAGATGAGATCCCGAACGAGTGCAAGGAGCGCATCGGCACCACGAACCCAGACATCATCAACTCGCTCATCATCGATCTCATCCAGAACAGCTATGAACAGGACCAAATATCCTTCTCAAAAGAGGTCTCCGACCTCGTTCGAGAGTACAAACAATTCAACTACGACAAGATCTACATTCCCGTGGCACAGCAGGCCGGTGAGGAGAGAATAGGGAAGATGTTCGAGATCCAATTCGAGACCTTCCTCCGGGACCTTGAGGAGGACGATCGGGATTCGAACATATTCCCACACTTCGTTGATTGCACCTGGATCGACCCGGATTACATCGAGACCTCGAGCGGTCCCGAAAAGGTCCGGGATTACATAGCGGGCATGACCGATCGGTATTTTCAAAGCACGTTCGATCAGATCGTTCTACCACAACGCGTCACCACGTTCAACGATAGACCGGTCGGGAAACCAAGAGAATATGAGGGAGGGAAGTAGTATGGATAATATCATGATCTACATAGCCGGGCCACTGTTTTCGGAACCGGAAAGGGAGTTCAACGAGAAGCTCGAACGATATCTGAGCAACCTCGGTTACGAGACCTTCCTTCCCCAGAGGGACGGACACGAGCTGGCTACATTAAAGGACACGGAGATGGACTGGTCCGAGGCCTCGGACCACATCTTCAGGGTCGATATCGACGCCTTGGACCGCTCGGACGTCGTTATCTTCGTGATGGACGGTCGCGTTCCCGACGAAGGGGCATGCATGGAGATCGGTTACGCGTACGCTCGCGGGAAGGAGTGCATCGGGTTGAAGACGGATTCGAGGGCGCTCATGGACGGCATCGACAACCCCATGATAACCGGCGCATTGAAACACCGTGTTGCAAGGGACCTCTGCGAGTTGGAGAAGATGCTCGCACAACTGGGCAAAGGGACGGACCCATTGTCGAGCATCGAGGCTGCTCCGATATGATATCGAGGTCGCGAATGGACATGCCCCAGGCTCGCCCTCATAAACCACACCACCTCAGAATCACCCCTTGATCTCCGCCAGCAACGCGAAGGCCTCGTCCAGACCCTCGAGGACGTCGCGTCCTCATCGGTACCCTCGAGGTCCTAACGGACCTCTTCGGCCCATCCGAATTCCTCCAGGAACCTGGCCCCCTCGTCGAACCTCTCCATCATCTTGTAGTTGTCAAGGATCTGCTCGCTGAGCTCCTCGTGGCAATCCTTGCAGAACGCGACCTGGTGGCCAACGAGCCCGTGCTCCTGCAGGAACGCCCTCATCCTCATGTTGGAGAACCAGAGGTGATGCCCCGCGATGGTCGTGCCAGCCTCGTCGACGCAAGCGGTGTGGAGCAGCCGCCCGCAGCCGGAGCAGGTTATTGTCTGCTGGCCGGGGCGGTGCTGACCGAAGCGAGGGTGCTGGGCCTCGGCGTCGGTGCGGATGGACGAGACCGGGACCTTG
>JAUVEQ010000239.1 GCA_030594725.1 Methanobacteriota archaeon | reverse complement strand
AGAACCTCAACGCCCTGGCATTCGCGATCCATCTGGCAACCGTCGGGAAGGGCGGTCTGGTGCGCATGGCCCAGGCCAGCGCAAATCGGGCTCACAGCCTTGCCCGGGCCATCGATGTAATCGATGGGTTCAAGGCCCCGCTGTTCAAGTCCTCGTTCTTCAACGAGTTCGTCGTCGGCACCGACCACGAGGTGGGCGAGCTGACCGCCGCCATGCTCATGGAGGACATATTCCTCGGCGTGCCCCTCACCCACGACTTCCCTGACCTGGGGGAGGCCTTCATGTTGGCGACCACCGAGCGGCACACCGGGGCGGACCTCGACGACCTCGCCGTGGCCCTCAAGGCCTTCCACGATGGTGCCAGCAACTGGTTCGCCGGGGGTGACCTCTGATGGAGTACCATGCCGCCCGGCACAACGTGCCCCTGCTCAGCGAGGCCAACGAGGAGCAGGACTGCTGCCACATAGTCGAGGAGCCCGACTTCGACTGGGACCTGTTCCCCAGCTCGATGAGGAGGATGGAGGGGCCACCGATCCCCTCGATCAGCGAGCCGTCCGTGGCCCGACACTACACCCAGCTCTCCCAGATGAACTTCGGGGTGGACGTGGGCATGTATCCCCTGGGGTCATGCACGATGAAGTACAACCCGAAGGTCTCCGAGTCGCTGGCCGCCCACGCCGGGATAGTCCGGCTCCACCCCCGGGAGCCCGAGGCCGCGACCCAGGGCATCCTGCGCATCCTGTACGAGCTGCAGCTCATGCTGGCCGAGATAGGTGGCGTCCCCGAGGTCTCGCTGCAGCCCGCAGCCGGGGCCCACGGGGAGTTCCTCGGGATGCGCCTGGTGAGGGCGTACTTCGACGATATCGGCGAGGACAGGAACCAGGTACTGCTGCCAGACACCTCCCATGGCACCAATCCCGCCTCCGCCGTGATGTCGGGCTACGAGGTGCTGGAGGTACCATCGAAGGAGGGCACCGTGGACCTGGACGCCCTGGAGAAGGCGGTGTCGGACAGGACGGCCGCCTTCATGCTGACCAACCCGAACACCCTGGGTCTCTTCGAGCACGATGTGCTGGAGATCGCACGCATACTTCACGACAAGGGCGCCCTGCTCTACTACGACGGTGCGAACCTCAACGCGATCATGGGTCGCGTTCGTCCAGGGGACATGAACTACGACATCGTCCACTTCAACCTGCACAAGACCTTCGCCACCCCACACGGCGGCGGGGGTCCCGGGTCCGGCCCCGTGGGCGTCACCGAGGAGCTCGCCAAGTACCTGCCCGTGCCCATGGTCGCCAGGGAGGAGTCCGTCTACTATCTGGACTACGACCGGCCGGACAGCATCGGTAAGGTGCGCAGCTTCGTCGGCAGCACCGGCGTCCTCCTGCGGGCCTACACCTACATACGATTGATGGGCGGTGACGGTCTTCGCAGGGCGGCCGAGCTGTCCGTGCTCAACTCCAACTACCTGGCCCACCGTCTCAAGGACCACTACCCCATGCCATACGGAAGTCTCCGCAAGCACGAGTTCGTGCTATCTGGATCATCGATGAAGGACAAGGGCCTGCGGACGCTCGACGTGGCCAAGCGCCTCATCGACCACGGCTTCCATCCCCCCACCATCTACTTCCCCCTCCTCGTCGAGGAGGCGCTGATGATCGAGCCCACCGAGACGGAGTCGAGACGTGACCTGGATGCCTTCGCGGATGCCATGATCAAGATCGCCGAGGAGGCCGAGGCCAACCCCCAGCTCCTCCGGGACGCTCCCATGAAGGCTCCCGTCGGCAGGGTCGACGAGGTGTACGGGGCCCGGAACCCGGTCTACTGCTGGCAGGACATGGAGAAGGGCGGGTAGGTCCCCGTTCAATCTTCCTCGCGCTCGTAGTCCCTTATCAGGATCTCCAGGAATCTCATCAGGTGCTGCGCGAGGAATGGATTGGCCGAGAAACCGCACGCCTCTAGGTCGGGTGACGCGATCAGGGCCATCTGGCCGTCCGAGACCACGTCGGTGGCGACCAGCCGCTCCGCCCTCACGACCCGGGTACCCGACTCCACCCGGACCCCCGGCTCCACCACGATCGTGACGTTCACACCCCTGGCAATGGCGTTCTTGATCCTGTCCTGGACGACGCCCCGAACGTCGGCGTAGACGGGCGTGGAGATCGTGAAGCTCTCCTCGGAGGTGTCCACCAGTTCCGCGATCTTCTCCAGGACGCGGGCCTTGCCGGTTATCGTGAAGATGAGCTGGGGCGAGCCCTTCTCCCTTACCACCTCGTGGAGGAACTCCAGCTTAGCGAAGGTCTCGTCCAACCGCTCCTTGATGCGCCCGTACACGACCACCGGGTCCTCGGGCCTGTAGACGATCGGCCGGCCCTTGGCGGAATGGACGAACCCCTTCTCCTCCAGGGACTTGAGCACCTTGTACGAGGACGTGCGCGGGATGCGGGAGAGGCCCGCGATCTCGTCGGCCGTGCCGAATCCCATCGCCACCAGACCCACGTACGCCTTGGATTCGTACGAGGACAGTCCAGTGGCCTCCAGGTCCTTCGCTGCGCGGTCGAACTCCTGCCTCAGATCGACCCCCAGGTCCTGTATTATCGTCTCGAGCAACTTCTAGCCTCCTGTGGTTCCCCCTGGTTCGAGGTACCGGTTCTGTAGTAGCTAATGCTACAAAAGTATTATATTTTACCCCCGGGTATGCGATTTAGGCGGGTATAGGACCATGATCATCAAGGAATCGAAGCTGCAAAAGGGCTTACCCAAGCAGACCCAGTCACTCTGCCCCGAATGTGGCTGCATCATCGACGCCACCATAATCGAGCGTGACGGAAAGGTCATGATGGAGAAGACATGCCCTGAGCATGGATACTTCGAGGACATCTACTTCTCCGACGTGTCCCTGTACCACAGGATGGAGGGGTACGCCCATGACGGCGTGGGTGTGGATAACCCGTACTACACCGATGCAACGGAGTGCCCCACCGACTGCGGCCTGTGCCAGATGCACCTTTCCCATACGGTCCTGGCCAACGTCGACCTGACCAACAGGTGCAACCTCAAATGCCCCATCTGCTTCGCCAACGCCAACGCCTCCGGGTTCATAGTCGAGCCCACATTCGACGAGATCGTGGAGATGCTGGCGGTGCTGCGCAGGAACAGCCCCGTTCCGACCCCCTCGGTGCAGTTCGCCGGGGGAGAGCCGACGGTCTATCCCTACTTCATCGAGGCGGTCCGGGCGGCCCATGAGCTGGGATTCGCCCAGATCCAGGTTGCGACCAACGGCGTGCGCATGGCCCAGGAGCCCGGCTTCACACAGGCCATGGCCAGCGGGGGCGTGCACACCATCTACCTTCAGTTCGACGGCTTCGACGACGAGATGTACAAGGAGGTCCGCGGGAGGCCCATGGTGGACATCAAGCAGCGCGCGGTCGATTCCGTCCGCGAGGCCCAGCCCAACATGTCCATCTGTCTCGTGCCTACCCTGGTGAACACCGTCAACGACGACATCGTTGGCGACATCGTCCGGTACGCCATCGAAAACTCCGACATCATCCACGCCATCAACTTCCAGCCCGTGGCGTTCACCGGCCGCATCGACAAGTCCGAGCTGGCCCAGAAGAGGTTCACCCTGGCCGACCTGGTGCACCGCCTGGTGGACCAGACCGATTTCCTGAAGGAGGAGCACTTCTACCCCGTGCCCTCCGTCTCCGTCTTCTCCGAGCTGGCCTCGGTATGGCAGAACGATCCCAAAGTGGCCTTCACCTCCCACCCCCATTGCGGGCTGGCGACGTTCATATTCATTGACGAGGACGGCACCCCCGTACCCATCAACGAGTTCGTGAACGTAACCCGTCTCCTGGAGGATGTCGAGAAGACCGCCCAGAGCATAGAGGGCTCCAAGATCAAGTCGGTCGCCAAGGCGAAGGTCCTCAAGTTCAAGCTGCAGGAGGGCAAGTACATCGATAAGAAGAAGTCCCCTGGCGGCATCGGCATGGTCGAGCTGCTCTCGGCCTTCTACGAGGAAGGGGACAAGAAGGCGCTGGCCAACTTCGCCTGGCGCAGCATGATGATAGGCGGCATGCACTTCCAGGACCGCTACAACTACGACGTGGAGCGGGTGAAGCGATGCGTCATCCACTACTCGGTGCAAGATGGGCGCATCATACCATTCTGCGCGTACAACAGCGGGCCCGTCTTCCGCGACGAGGTGGAGAAGAAGTACGCCATGAGCAACGAGGATTACGGTGCCTTCCGTGAGAAGGAGGAAGTGCTCATGGAGAAGAGGAGACGGACGGGCCAGATGGCCTCCCCGGAGGTCCTTGCGACCGTGCCAGCCGCTTTGAAGAAGTACGTTGACAAATGAATCGCGATCGACCAGAGGGAGAGAGGGAGAGAGGGAGAGTGCAAGAGGTGGGTGGAATGACGATAACCGTCGACCAGAGCATTTGCATGAGGTGTGGGGCATGCGTGGGAAGCTGCCCCGTGAACGCAATGTTCCTAGAGGAGTTCCGGGTGACCGTCAACGATGAGTGCATCGATTGCGGGCTGTGCACCAGGTGCTGTCCTGTGGGCGCACTTGAGATGTTGGAGGCCTGACCATGGTCGAGGTGCAAGAGTGGGACATGGTCATCGTCGGTGGAGGTCCCGGCGGAAGCATGACGGCCAGGGACGCTGCCAAGGCGGGCCTGGACGTGCTGATGATCGAGAAGCGTCAGGAGATAGGGACCCCCGTCCGCTGCGGCGAGGGCATCGCCAAGATCTGGCTTGACGAGGTGGGCATCGAGCCCAACAAGAAGTGGATCGCCCTGGAGGTGAACGGCGCACGCATCGTTGCACCCAACGGTCAGTATGTGGACCTTACTGAGGAGATGGCGGGGAACGAGACCGGCTACGTTGTCCACAGGGACATCTTCGACCGCACCCTGGCCGAGGATGCCGTGAGGGCGGGAGCAAAGACCATGCTCAAGTGCTCGGCCACGGACGTGCTCAAGAACGATGAGGGGTACGTGGTGGGCGTGAAGGCCAAGCACTGGGG